>NZ_JBKIXY010000001.1:0-128165 GCF_047085445.1 Halobacteriovorax sp. RT-2-4 | reverse complement strand
ATGCACCATTTTGAGCGGTGCGTGCGCAGTGGTCTGAAATGACGTAGTAACATTAATCTCAACGAGCTTTAGCGAGTTGATAAAAAATAGAACACAAAATAATGCATAACAAGGACAGTTAAATGAACAGATTGAACTCAGACTTAGGTTGGCTTGTACTTAGAGTTTCAACAGCACTAATGATGCTTTTAGCACATGGCTGGGGCAAGCTTGCTAACTTCACAACACTACTAACAAAATTCCCTGACCCAATTGGACTGGGGATTCCATTTTCACTTACAGCAACAGTTTTTGCAGAAGTTTTCTGCCAGGCCTTCATTATCGTTGGTATCAAAACTCGTTGGTTTGCAGCTATTTCTGCTGTAACAATGTTACTTGCTGCTTTTGTAATACATGGAAATGATCCATTTGCTTCAAAAGAAAAAGCACTACTTTATGCAGTAGCGTATATCGCTATTTTCTTTTCAAACGGTGGGAAGTACTCAGTTAAAGCATAACTTTTCTAATATAGGGGAAGAGGTCACTGGCCACACTTCCCCTTATTCCTTCTTCACTTTCATATAATATATCGGCAGCACGGCCATGTACCCAGACACCAAGACAAGCTGCTTCTTCAAGACTAAGTCCCTGCGCTATAAAGCTGCCTATTATGCCGGCCAAGATATCCCCTGTTCCGGCCATTGCTAAAACGGGATTTCCTGTTTTATTAACATATACTTCATTTTGTGAGGAGACTAAGGAATCATGACCTTTTAGTACACATACATTTGAAAACTTCATTATTTTTTTTACACTTGAAAGTCTATGCTTTGAAATTTCTTCTCTCGGTACATTAAGTAGTCTTGCTGCCTCTCCTTCATGAGGAGTAATAATAGAATTAACAAGCTTCATAGTACTTTGTGCCTGAGATAAGAACCAAAGAGCATCCGCATCAACAACTTTTTTTAGATTAAGATGACAAAAATGATCCCACATAAATTTACCCCATTCATCTCGCCCAAGACCAGGGCCAAGAACAACACACGATGCCTTTTCCAAAATTGCGCTAGCATGAGCTAGTCCTCTATCATTAGCATCAATTCCACGTACCATGATTTCTGGTCGAGCTGAAATGATACCTGATACACTTGCTTTTCGTGTTAAAACACTGACCATCCCGGCACCTGAACGAAGCGCCCCTTCAGCAGCAAGCCTGGCAGCACCAGCATAGCCTAGATTTCCACCAATAATGACAACATGGCCAAAGCTATACTTATTAGCGCTAGAATTCATTACAGGAAGTTTTCTAAATAGGGAGAAAGGAAAATCACTACTCATACCTTTACTTATCGGCAAGCCGTTCGAGTAATTGCGAGTAAAGTCAAATCTAGAGAATAATTAAGAATTTATTAAATGAAAAAGGCCCTCAATCGAGGGCCTTGGTTTTATTTTGAAACTTTTTTCATGCGGTTTTGTAAATCCGTCCCTGTTCTAAAGATCAGGTGAATTGGTGTGTTATCAAGTGGGAAAGCTCCACGTAGACCATTCTTAAGATAACGACGATAGTTCTCAGGAATCCCCTTAGACTTATTCGTGTAGAATAAGAAAGTTGGTGGATCTGCCTTAATTTGAGATGCGTACTTAACACGGAATCTCTTACCACGTGAACCTTTAAGAATAATTGGGTGTCTTTCAATTAACTCAAAAACAAAACGGTTTAGAGCACCAGTTGCAATTGACTGTCTTCTAATGAAGATTGTCTTTGCAAGAATCTTTTTAAGACGCTTTAGTCCTCTTTTGTGTTTAGCCGATATAGGAATAATATCGCAGTAATTAAGCCAAGGCATTTTATCGCGAATATTTAAAAGCCACTCTTTACGTGCTTCTTGATCCTTGAAAGTATCTCCCATAAGATCAACTTTATTAAGACATACAATTACAGAAGCACCTTTTTCGATTGCGATATCTAGAAGACGCTTGTCTTGGTGTGAAACACCTTTTACAGCATCAATCATATAGATACACACATCACTATCTGCAATACTTCTTAGGGAGCGATATACAGACTGAGACTCAACAAAGTCATCAATCTTCTTTTGCTTTCTAATTCCCGCAGTATCCACGATGTGGATTGATCGCCAGTGGCTACCTTCATCCTCTGCTTCAGATAACGCTTCGACTACGTCTTCACTTGCCTCTTCAGAAGATTCAGCTTCAACATCATCACCGAAAACTTGTGCTTCCATACGAGTCGCAGAAGTTTCATCAAGTTCTTCGTCTTGCTCAAGCATAACATCTTCAAGCCCTTCAAGTTCGAACTCGTCAAGCTCAGTCTCAATCTCTTCTTCAAGGTCATATGATGAAATCAGCTCATTATAAAGATCAGGATTGTTCTTTTTAAAATCTTCATACTGAGAACGTAGAAGGTTATCGTTTTTAAAGAATGCCTTTGCTTCATCAAGCTTCCTTGCATCTTCCCCAAGGAAAAGATCAAAGTAGCCATCAATTGGATCAACTGTTGTTCCAGCAATATCAGAAACAAGCGCACGCTCACTTCCAAGAAGCTGATTTAAAAGAGTTGATTTACCAGCATTAGGAGCACCAATAAGAGCAAGTTTGGCAACAACGTTTTCACGTGGAGTAACACCACGTTGAAGTGCTGAAACATTCATTACATTATTAGATTCAGAAAATGCCATCATTTCACGGTGAATATTCTCACGAAGGTTCTCCATTCCAAGGCCATGGGCCGCAGAAGTGACAAACATTTCGTCATTATTTACACCAAGCTCATAGAAAGCATACTCATCACCATCTTGAGCGCTTGAATCAAACTTATTAACGATAAGCCACATTTTCTTTTTTTGTTTTCTAATGAAATTAGCAATCGTTTTATCAAATGGAAGTACGCCTTCTCTAACATCAACAACAAAAAGAACCAGATCTGATTCCTCGATTGCCTGATGTGCGTGATCCGTCATGATATTAAAGAATTTATTAGCATTAATCTCTTGCTCATTCTTACCTTGTTCATCAACTTGTGTTGGGTAAAACCCTCCAGTATCAACAAGAATAGCATCTAATGGGCGATCCTCATCGGCATCACTAAAAGTTGTAATTCCATAGTGACGATCACGAGTAACACCTGGCATATCATGCGTAATGGCCTTAAATTGTTTCTTCATTAATCGGTTGAATACGGAACTCTTTCCAACATTCGGTCGCCCAATTAATGAAATGATCATTGATCGTTTTTGCATATTAAAGTCCTATTTTCTTAAAATTAAATTATTTTTTCTTCCAAACACGTGCAGAGTTTGTTGCTCTTGGAAGACCAAGCTCTTCAAGTACGAAGTTATTCTTAAACCATTTTGGAGAAACTTTAACGTGTAGGTTTAAGTGAACTGTCCCGTCAGTCATTGCAGCAATTTTCTTACGAGCACGCATACCGATCTCTTTAATCATTGTACCTTTAGATCCAACAACGATTGCACGTTGAGAAGGACGGTTAACTAGAATTGAAGCCGAAATGTGAGCAGCAAATTCCCCTGTCTTATCTTTAAAGTCTTTGTACTCATCAATTACTACGGCCATCTCATATGGAAGCTCATCTTTTAATAATTCAAAAGCTTGCTCACGGATATATTCTGTTGCGAAGAATCTTTGTGACTTATTTGAAATTGCACCATCTAAGTAAAGGTGTGATCCTGGTTGTGCGTTATCACAAAGGGCAGCTGTTAGTAAGTGAACATTATCCCCTGACTTAGTTGAAATGCAGAAAAACTTCTCAAGTGCTGGAATAACTTCTTTTGCTTGTTCAAAAACTTTATCAAGAGGAAGAGCTTCAGCATTTTCAACACGATCAGATTTCGTGAATACTAACCAAGTTTTTGATAACTCTTTACCACCAATATATTCTTTAAAGTCTTTAATTTGGCCAAGGATATCCTTTGTTAAATCAATTAGAAGAAGGTTTACATCAACACCATCAACACCTTCTACTGCTTGTTGATTAATTCTTTTGTTAAGTTCTTGACTTGCTTTGTGTAGACCTGGAGTGTCTACTAAAACAACTTCAGTATGATCAACTGTAAATACTGCGTGAAATTTATTACGAGTTGTTTGAGGCTTGCTTGTTACAATTGATAAATCCATTCCTAGTAAGTAGTTTACAAGTGAACTTTTTCCTACGTTTGGAGCTCCAACGATTGCTGCCATAAGTGATTTGTTGTCTGGGTGTTGATTTTCTAATAACATAATTTCTCCGTCAAATTAAACCTATTAAAGTCGATCTAATAAATTATCTTTTAAGCATTTTTTTGCAATTTCTTTTGTTCCATTCTTCTTGCTATGAGAGATTAACTCACAGATATATTGCTCATTTACATAGAGCTCAATTTTAAATTCTTGCTCAATCTTCGTGGCGCGATACTCTGGTAAACATTTAAAACGCGCTAGTGTTTCTTCTTGAAGCTTTGTCTTAGGATCAAAGTCCAAAAGCTTCTTTTCACAAAAAAACTTCTCACCAACTTCTTTTTCATACATTGATAGTAATGTATTTAAATACTGATCGGCACGATCAACACCTTGATCAATTGCGATAGCTCCCAGTAGAGATTCAAAAAGATCACAAAGAATCCCACTATTCACTTCCTCATCTAGCTCACCTTTTCCAACAATCAGAAAATTTGATAGACCAAGAAAGTTCGAAAGAGCACTTAGACTCTCCTCATTAACAAGAGCACTACGAAGCTTAGAGAGTTGCCCCTCATTCATATTTTCGAAATTTAAAAAGAGGTTCTTAGTAACAAAAGCACCTAAAACAGAGTCACCATAGAACTCAAGTCTTTCATAGCTTTTCACTTTTACTTTGGCCTCGTGAGCATATGAACTATGCGTAAAAGCACGCATAAGAAGTGCGCTGTCTGTAAAATTTAAATTGAAAGTAGCTAGAAGCTTCTCTTCAATATTTGAATATTTAAGGAATGTATCGATTAAGAATTTGTGATTTTGCTCAGATGCACCAGTAGCATTAGCGTCACCAGATTGCTTAAAATTTGCAATCGTGTGCACATAAAATGCATGGGCAAATGGATTACTCTTCCCTTGCGGGGCGAGTGAGGTCGTCTCGAGCATAAATCACCTAATATTAAATTGTTAAGGCCATTTATAATGCTTTATCCCACCAAAAGCAAGCCTAAGCTTCTTCTTGTGAAATAATAACAGGTTCGTTAATATATTCAGTAATATACGTAGTTTAAGGATGGATATGGAAATCACTACAGCCAATAAAAACAAGTTAGAAAAGTGGCAAAAAGCCTTCTTCAAGAAGATAGAGGCCAAGGGCCGAAGCCTAAACACAATTAAGAATTATCGAACAGACTTGGCCTGTTTTAACCAATATGTTACAGAAAGTGCAAAGCAAACCAGTATTGAACAATACTCAATCCTTGAGATTCTTGAATACGGTAAATTTCTAGAGGCCAAGTACAACTCAGATAACTCTCGTCGCCGTCGAGTACAGGCACTAAGAATCTTTTTTGATCACTTAGTTGAAGAAGGTATTTTTAACGCGAATCCTGTTAGAAAGATTCCAACTTCACCAAAGTTTTTAGATATTCCCAGACCTGCGACATTCTCCCACATTAAAAGCTTGTGGCATACAATCTTAAATGATCAGCGTACGGCCAAGAATGACCTAGAAAAACTAAAGGCCAAGCGAAATGGGATTATCTTTAGTGCCATCTACCTTGGTGGTCTTAAAGTAAGCGAGCTTTCAAAAATTAAAGTTTCTAGTTTCTCTTTTAGAGATGAAATAAAAGCGGTTATCACCCATGAAAAGCGTGATCCTTATACAGTTACTTTTCCAGCTATATTTGGACGACTATTTTATGAATATGTTGAGCTCTTAGAGAAAGTTAAAAAAGAGCAGGGACATAACTTCCCTCACTTACTCTTTAATGCCAATGCACACAAAATCCTCTCAGGAGGGCTTTCCGCACGTGGAATGGAGCTCTTATTCGAAGAGTGGCGCAGCCAACTGATGATTCAAATAACACCTAAATCACTTCGTCAGTCTTGTATTTTTACTTGGCTTCATAATGGAGTTAATGAGACAACAATGAAGGAATGGTTAGGAGTTTCGCCAGCATATTCTCTAAGGCCATATAAAGAACATATGGATAAGCACTTCTATAACGACCAATTTATTGAATTGGCAATGAATGAAGATAAATTAATCTAAAATATTAATAAGAGTTTTTAATTGGAACTGGTCTGTCATAAACAGGCAGGCCTGCATCCTTATCAAGATGCCAGCGATCAGTGTAGAGCTCATCTTTTTCAACGCGGTAAAAGTTAAGGTCTTGATCAAGTTTATCCAATTTATAAATGAGTTCAGCCTGCAGACGAACTTGATCGTTCTTTTTTGAAAGTAGTAAATTTAAGGCCTCGTCTTTCTTTCTTTGAAGCTCAAGAATTTGCTTATCATAATCGGCCGCTACTTCAACTTGCTTTTGAGAAAATCCCCAGACAAATTTATTCACGTCATTCAACTGAAATGTAAAATCTCTCTTCTTAGCAAGTAGAGACAAGCGATAGCGTGATGCTTCCTTGATTCGGGCCGAGAGCATCTTGCTTTCAAAAACAAGAATTGTACCTCTTCTTAAAGACGAATTTTCACCCCAACAGTCTTCAAGGTCTTTAGCATAGATTGTTATATACTTATCTTCACTAGAGCGCACATGTCCTTTACAGCGATCATTATCCATATTTCTTGCAACATTAAAAAAGACTGTATCAGATGGTTTTAGAAATTTAACATTTCGAGACTCGACCTGAATTTTAAAAACTGTTGAAGATGGATCCTTATCTGTCACACGTCCTGAAAATTTTGAATAATCGACACTTGGATCATAGAAAGTATCAAAGCCATGATCGTTAATATAATTTTCGTAGGCGTTATAGTCCTTTTTTATATTCTTATTACGAACATCATCTTTTTTGATGATAAAACCATCAGCGTTGGCCACGACCTGAGCTTGGGCAATAATCAATGAAAATACTAGAAGTATTAATCTCATATGTTCATTATAGCGCAAAACGTCTTTACTAAAAGAGGCAGAAAACTTGTCCATTACCCCTGCCCATGATAAATTTCACTAGTTAATTTTTATATTTCCCTTAGGAGCAAAGAATGCAATTTTTTATCGATACAGGTGATATTAACGAAATCAAAGAAGCAGCAAAATGGGGCATCATTGATGGTGTAACAACTAACCCATCAATCATTGCTAAAACAGGACGCTCACAAGTTGATGTTATCAAAGATATTTGTGAAATTATCGACGGGCCTATTTCAGCTGAAGTTATTGCAACTGACAAAGAAGGTATGATTAAGGAAGGAAGCGAGCTTGCTAAAATTCACAGCAATATCGTCATTAAACTTCCCCTAACTGAAGATGGAATTGCTGCATGTAAATGGTTCAGCGAGAACGGAATCAAAACAAACGTAACTCTATGCTTTAGCTCAAACCAAGCATTACTAGCAGCTAAAAATGGTGCAACTTATATTTCTCCATTCATCGGAAGACTAGATGATATCGGTGCAGATGGAATGACTCTAATCCAAGAAATTCGCCATATGTATGATATCTATGGATTTGAAACAGAAGTACTAGCTGCTTCAGTTCGCCACGCTGATCACGTTAAGCACTGCTCAATGGTAGGTGCAGACGTCGCAACAATGCCATTTGGTGTAATCAAGTCACTTTTCGCTCACCCACTGACTGAAAAAGGACTGGCACAATTTCTGGCCGATCACGCGAAGTCACAGAAATAATCAGCAGTTATCACATCTAAAGAATATCTATAAATAATATTTGTGATTACGGGGAGTTATGCTCCCCGTTTCTTTATTTTTTCTAAATTTAAATTCCCACAGACCGATATCTATTAAAATAGTGCTTACCAGCACATATCCGAGCGTTTCGCTCTTTTATTTTTGGTAAAGGTTTGGGATGAATTTTTTAAAATCAACTTTTCTATTAGCGTGTTTTTGTACCGCTACAATCTCGTGTGTTGCTGAGCCAGAAAAAGGCCCATCCCTAGCAGCATTACCCCTTCGTTGGAATGCCTCTGCCCTGCCTTTAACTGTAAAAGTTCACAATGACTTCAATATTATAAATGAGCTGGATGGTGGATCAGATAGTCTGCCTCTAGCGGCCGAAGATGATGGCGATTACCTAGAGTATGATCTAATGGAAGAGATGCAAAAGGCATGGAATGATGCAGACTCAAAGAGAGATTACTTTGTTCTTGGCCATGGGCAAGCGGCTTCGCGAACACCTTCTTCAAATCTAAACGACTTCTATGACGGCGAAGTCGGAATTTATATCACTCAAGACTGGTACCCAGAAGTTGGCTATGGCGTTCTGGCCATAACTTCATACTTTGCTGAACACAAAGGTGATTACCTTCGAATGGTTCACGGTGATATTATCGTTAATCTTCGTGACTACTGGTTTACTTTCGATAATACAGAAACGGCCAATTCGTTTTACGACATGCCTTCAGTCATCCTACACGAGCTAGGTCACCTTATTGGATTAAAACATACTAATTCAAAATCTGTTGAATCAATTATGTATCCACAACTTGGTGGTGGTGAAAAGAAGAGAACTTTAAGCTTCTACGACTCTAAAACCATCGAAAACCTCTATGATAATGCCACGGCCATGACTGCAGGTGTCCGCGCTGCAGCACTAGGAAGTACAGATGCCAGCTTAGATGAGTCAGGTAATGAAGAATCGGATGAGCCGCCAAAGCTTATTCATGGCTATATTGAACTTCGCACAGATGGCTCATGCCAACACTACCTCGATGGTAAGTTAATTGATTCTCACAAGGCCTTTTAGTCCATAGTGCAAGGTTTGCTCTCTTAAAAATATCAGTAATTTATGGCCTAATATTAGTATGGCCATAATTCTAGACGACACAGACAAAACGTCTCTTCCAATTGATGAGGAAACGCTAAAGGATAATTCAAAATTAATCCTCTGTCCTGACTGTGATGAGCTTTATGAATTTGAATTAATCGCCCCGAGACAAAAGGCCGTTTGTCACTGTTGTGGCTACACTCTTTACCGCGGAGATAGCACGATTCGCATGGTAAGAGTTCTTACAATCTCAGGCCTTCTCTTATTTTATCCGGCATTCTTTCTACCAGTATTAAAAATTCATATGGCAGGTAGTAATTTAGAAACATCGACTTATCAGTCAGTCTTCGCATTTTCCACTAAAGCTTATTGGCCAATAGCAATCTCCGTGGTTCTCTTCGCTATCCTTATTCCACTCTTTAGACTGCTTGTATATTTATCAATAATTTTTAAAAACAAATTTATTAATCGAAATATTGGTAGGCCTCTTTTGAAGTACCTTGCACCTTCACATGAGTGGTCTATGGTTGATGTTTACTTTATGGGGATTATTGTTACCGTATCCAAAATGGTCGACCGCTCAGATGTTGAGCTCACAATTGGGACTCTGAGCTTAATCCTCCTCATGGTTAATAACATTCTACTTCAATCGGTTACTCATTTTGATGAATTATGGAAGAGGCTTTATGAGAGGAATTGATCATCAAAAGGCCCTGTGCCCGAAGTGTCAGAAAGTAAATTCTATTCTTACATGTACACGATGTGGAGCAAAGATTGAGCTTCGAAACTACGAAGGAATCTCACGTTGTAAAGCCTATTTAATTGCGGCCATCGCGCTTTATATACCAGCGAATCTACTTCCCATGATGACCGTTCTTACATTTAACAGAGGTACACCAAGAACAATTCTTGGTGGTGTCATAAACTTAATCAATTTAAAAATGTATCCCATTGCCATGATTGTTTTTGCGGCAAGTATAATTGTCCCAATATTTAAAATCATTTCACTTTGGTATATCATTGATAATATAAATACTTTAGATGAGAGAAAAAAGAAGAAGTTAACAAAGTTATATCGAGTTGTTCATATCGTTGGAAAATGGTCTATGCTTGATATCTTTGTCATCGCCCTACTCGTTATTCTTGTTAATGTTGAATTCATTTCTCAAATAAAGGCAGAGCCCGCAGTGCTCTACTTTACAGCAGTTGTAATACTAACCATCCTGGCCTCAAACGAAGTGGACACTAGATTAATCTGGGATGATAAGGAAAGATATGAGTAATGCAAAACCTCAAGTTGTTAACAAAAAAGGAATAAATCCAATATGGTTTTTTCCTGTTGCTGCGGTTTCTATTGGGATCTGGCTTTTGTATACAAACTTAATGGCCCGTGGCTCATATATCACAATCAACTTCAGAAATGCTGATGGGATCATTCCAGGTAAAACGACAATTATCTATAAAGGAACAATTGTAGGACGTGTAAAAGATACGGAACTAAATGAAAACCTTACAAGTGTTGCCGTTCATGTTGAGATGAATCCACGCATGCGTGAGTATCTTTCAAAGGATACAAAGTTCTGGCTAGTAAGCCCAACTGTTAATCTTTCAGGTATCTCAGGCTTAAGCACAATTATTAGTGGTAAATTTATCAACATGCATCCAGCTAAAGGCAAGTTCATTAGAAAATTTGATGCCCTAAATGAAACACCAAGAAGTCTTAGAAAAGATGGTATCTATATCAAGCTAAACGCCGACAAACTTGGCCCTATCTCAATAGGCTCACCTATTTACTATAACAAGATTCAAGTTGGTGAAGTAACAGGCTATGATCTGGATATGGAAAGAGATGGTGTTGATATTACTGTTTTCATTGAAGATCGTTACCAAAATCTTATTCACTCAACATCTAGGTTTTACAATGTTAGCGGAATAAGTGTTGATGCTTCACTTGCTGGAGTAAAAGTTAGAACTGAATCTTTAGCTTCTCTTGTAAGAGGAGGAATTTCATTTGTTAATTTTGAAAGTGATGATGAAACAATCTTAAAAGAAAACTTCGAAAAGAGCTATAAGCTCTACTCATCGTACGAAGAAACAATTCCAGGTAAAGAAATTTCAATAGAGTTCCCACTGGGAAGTGCTGTTTCAAAGATTAAAACACCTATTAAATTTAGAAGTATCATTATTGGTTATGTGACAGGCTCAAAAGTTGATCGTAATAAATCAACACTAACAGTACAGGCCAATATAAAGAAAGAGTTTGAAAAAGTTGTAGTTAAAGGTGCACAGTTTTGGGAAGTTAAACCAAAAATTTCTCTTAGTGGGATTGAGTCACTAGATGCACTTACAGGAAATTATATAGCTGTTGATATCAGTCGCTCAAGATATAGAAAGAGTAAAGACACTGATAGATTTAAGGCCTTGAAACAAGCTCCACTCAAAGAAGTTCATAATAAATATGGACAAAGACTCAGCCTTTATAGTGATCGTCGAAACTCTCTAGCAAAAGGCCAAGGTGTTTATTATCGTGGCATTCAAGTGGGAGTTATTACAGACGTAAGACTTAATACACGCGCTAAGAATGTTATCGCAGACATCTTTGTGAATTCTCCATACCACAGACTTTTGAAAGAAGAGACAAAGTTTTGGAATGTAAGTGGAGTTGATGTTGAATTCGGATTATTTTCAGGCGCAAAGATCAGCACACAATCACTAGAAACGCTTTTATCGGGTGGAGTTGAGTTTGCAACCCCAGAGAAGTTTTCACAGCGTAAAAAAGATTATTTTAGAATTCATAAAAAGGCCGATAAAGATTGGCTTGAATGGAAACCTATTATTGAACTATAAATTATAATAAAAAAGCCTCGCATTGCGAGGCCTTTTTATTTCTACAATTACTAAGTTTAAGCAACTTTCTTTTCTTTCGTAATTTCTGCTGGACTCTCAAGAGCATCAAGTACTTCCTGAGAGAAAATTAGCTTCTTACGAAGTGCCTCTCTTGAAATTCCCATCTCTTTTGCGGCCTTAGATTTGTTACCAAAATTTCTCTTAATCTCATTAAGAATCATCTCACGCTCAACTAGTGCAAGACGATCTTTTAGAGGTAAAGTAAAATCCGTTACGTGATCAATTTGACCAAACTGTTTTTGCTTCATTGAGATATCAACTAAAGGTGATACACCATCATTGATTTCAATATCAGAGATAATATGTGATTTCGGATGATATAGCACAGCTCTCTCAATACATTTTTTTAGCTCGTAAACATTTCCTGGCCAGTCGTACTGAAGGATTTGCTCCATAACCTTCTTAGAGAAGCTCTTAAGAAGTAGGCCTTGTCTCTTGCACTCAACTTTTAAGAAATACTCAACAAGCATTTCAATATCATCTTCACGACGTCTTAGTGGGTCAATATTAATTTGCGCTTGTGATAAGAATTCAAAAAGATCACGGTGAAATAAACCTTCATCTGTTAGTATTCCTAAATCCTTAATAGAAGTCGCCATAATTCGACAATCGATGCTTACGATACCACCAGGAGTTCCTCTATTTGAAATAACTTCAAAAAGTCTCTCTTGCCATTCGTAAGATAGGTTCTCAATGTGGTTAAGAACTACTGTTCCACCTTGAGTCTTTGAAAAAACGCATTTCTCTTCATCAGGACCAAATAGCTGGGCCTCTAATTTTTGCATATCTTGTAATTTACAATTTACTGTATTAACTTCATGCAGACCGCGCTTACCTTCAAAGTGTAAAACAGTTGCATAAAGATTTTTACCAACACCTTTCTCTCCAGTGATTAATACAGGACTATCTAGATCTTTAAGTTTTGAGATTGAATTTCTCATCGACTTAACACCAGTTGTGTTTCCAATAATTGCATACTGACGATCATACGGAGCTGAGAACCTACGAATTTTAGAATTATTCGAAATCGGGTTAAAGCTATGAAATACTGAAGAGAAAACAAGGGCGAGAACCTTCATTGTTTTTTCATCTTCAATTGTAAAACGGTCTTCGTTACGTTTATTAATTACTTCAATGACACCAATAATTTTGTCTTCGCGGTTATGAATTGGATAACAGATAATCGACTTTGTCGTAAATCCATTTTGCTCATCAAAAGCATTATTAAAACGTGACTCATCACTTTCCGTACAAATATTTAGCGCAACACCTGTTGTAAAAACAGATCCAGCAACACCTAGACGGTAATCAAACTTTAAACCAGTCTTATCAAGCCCTAACGCTGCAATGGCCTCAAGCTCATTTGTATCTGGATTAATTAGAAAGATTGAAGAGCGTTGTGCATTTAAGATGCGGATAACTTCTTCAAGCATAGTATCAAGAAACCCTTCTTTGTCACCAAAGTGAGTGATGTCTTTAAATAGAGAAAGTAAAAGAGAGAACATTTCAAATCCTTCATTAGGATCTGTATAGCGCTCTTTTAGTGCTGATTGAATTAAACAGTCTTTAAGTCTTTCTGAAGAGAAGCTCATGATATAGCTTTCGAGGAATTTATTAATTCCCTTTTCAACATCCAACTCAACACCGTAGATAATTTCTTCGTCTTCTAATACATTCGAGAAAGCGCGAACAACTCGCCCCGTAAGATCAAGATGCTTTTTCTTAAATTGCAAAGAAACTTCAAGCTCCGTTCCTACAGATATTCTCTCATGAGTTTTAAAGCCAAAACCTGTTATTGAAATATCAACAAGCTTTGCATCATCGATATATTCTAGATGTCCTACTTCATCTTCTTTTTGAATAAGAAAACGTAGGTTATCTGCTTCCTCTACAGGTATTCTGAAAGACTGAAAGAACTTAAATTCTGAAAAACTGGCGAGCATGATAATCCCCTCATTAATGCTATACAGTTATTAATCGGTAAAATTTGGTTAAAACTTTAGGCTGTTGCCCAAAATTATTGGCTATAAAATCTATATGATTGGCCGCATTTGCTCCTTATTACTTGCCTGATGGGCCCACAAGCAATAAGATGTGATATTAAAATTAGTTGTAATATTGAGTACTTGCGTAAAGTAAGCAGGTATAAATGCATTTAAAATTGGATGAATTATGATTTTTGAAGGTTCAGAAAAGAAGGCCGAAATTATCGTTAAAGATGGCCTTAACTTACTAGAAATCCCTGATACATTTTGGGCCCAGCTAGTTGAAAAAGCGAAAGCGACAATCCTATCTAGTGTAAAGAATGACAAACTGAAAGCTTTCCTACTTTCAGAATCTTCCCTATTTGTTTGGGAAGATCGTATGCTTATCATCACTTGTGGACAAACGACATTGATTCAGGCCATTGATTTCTTCACAAGCGAATATGGCAAGGATTCAATTAAACAACTTATATTTCAAAGAAAGAATGAGTACTTCTCACATATGCAGCACTCAACTTTTATGGATGATATAAAATTATTAGAAAATAAATTTAATGGAACAGCGCTTCGTTTTGGAAATATCGACGACCATCACAATTATATTTATTTTCTAGATCAAGAATACACTCCTTCAGCAGATGATCATACTTATGAGCTTCTAATGTATGAGATCTCTTGTGAAGCAAGAAAACTTCTTACAGATGAGAATGTGACAAAAAATCAAATTAGAGACTTATTAAAGCTTGATAAGATTCTTCCAGGATTTGAACTAGATGATTTTGTTTTCAATCCTTACGGATATTCTTTAAATGCGATTAAAGATGATAACTACTTCACTTGCCATATTACTCCGCAAGAAGAGTGCCCATATATTAGTTTTGAAACTGATATTGATATGAAAGAAATTGCAAGTGTTCTAATCGATGCCATGGAACCAATTTCTTATGACTTCATCGAGTTCTGCCCTAATCAAGACGGGACATGTGGTTTAAATGTTAACCCAGGTGAATACAAGGCAAAGACGCAAGTTGAAAGCTTCTTAAAATGTGGATACATCATGTACTTTTCTCATTTTTACAAGCTACGTACAAACCGCTTAAAACCTTACAAATTACTTTAATTAATTTAAATATTTTAGGAGACAACTATGCACAGTAACCTATGGATTGAAGAAAGATATAAAGATTTTTACGGAATGAGATATAAAGTAGAGAACGTTCTTTACTCGAAAAAAACAGAATTCCAAACGGTAGACGTTGTAGAAACAAAAGGGCATGGAAAAATGCTTCTTAACGACGGTCTAGTAATGGTAACGGAAAGAGATGAAATCGCTTATCACGACATGATTTCTCACGTTCCATTATTTGTTCACCCTAATCCAAAAAACGTTCTCGTTATCGGTGGTGGTGACGGTGGTACAGCAAGAGAAGTTCTTCGCCACGCTTCTGTTGAGAAGTGTACAATGGTTGAAATTGATGGCGCCGTATGTGAAGCATGTATGGAATTCATTCCACAAACTGCTGAAGTACTTAAAGGCCATCCAAAATTAGACCTTATCATCGGTGACGGTGTTAAATTTGTTCAAGAAACTACTGAAAAGTTTGATGTTATCATTATCGACTCTACTGATCCAATCGGTCCAGCGGCCCCTCTATTTGGTCCAGAATTTTACACAAACGTAAATAAGTGTCTTGCAGATAATGGTATCGTTGTTTCTCAAGGTGAATCACCTTGGTTTGAAGCAGAGATTCAAAAGAGTATGCTTGGTGTTTTAAATGATATTTTCAAAAATACATTTATCTATAACTTCTCTAACCTAACTTACCCAGGTGGACTGTGGTCATTTACTTTTGCAACTAAAGGCGACACTCACCCAATTAATGACTTTAGAGAAGAAGCAGTAGCAGAATCTGGACTTGAGTTCTCTTACTACAATGCAGGACTTCATAAGGCAGCTTTCTATCTGCCAACATTTATGAAGAAGAATCTTGAAGGTTTAATCCAAAACCCATAAGGACTTAGTTCATGCAGTACTGGCTCTTTAAAAGCGAACCTGATGCTTTCTCAATTGATGACCTTGCAAGAAGACCGAAACAAACGGAGTCTTGGGATGGTGTGAGAAATTATCAGGCACGTAACTTCATGAGAGATGAAATGAAGCTTGGAGACAAGGTCTTCTTCTATCACTCAAGTTGTAAGGAGCCAGCAATTGTGGGACTTGCTGAAGTTGTCAAAGAGTCTCATCCAGATAAAACTCAATTCGATGAAAAATCAAAGTACTTTGACCCTAAGGCCACGACTGATAATCCTCGTTGGTTTCTTGTGGATGTAAAATTTGTCGAAAAATTTTCAAAAGCACTAACCCTTAAAGAGATGAAAGCAGATCCTCGCTACGATGAGATGCCTCTTGTAAAGAAGGGTTCTCGCCTTTCAATCATGCCTATTCCCAAACAAATTGCGAGCACTATTTTAAAAGATATTTCTTAGAAAATTTTAAAGACTAGAGTTTGTAAAAACTCTCTTCCAAAGGTTGTATAACTAAGGAATAAAGTCACAAATGACAAGATAAGCCCTATTGTAAAAAAACTAAGAATAACAATTCCTGTTCGTCCAATAAGAGCTTTAATAGGTTGTTTATAATAGAGAGAAAGATGTGAGAGGTCGTTATGGCCATGAACACCACCAAATTTATACTCCTGCACACTTGATTCTTGTGTACTATCGGCAGCACTTAGATCGACATTTGATAGGTCCTGAATTGGCATTTCCCGTTACTCCTCACATCAGCTTTGTCGCTGACATGAGAAGTATCGGTAAAAAGATTAAAATATTTTAATATATGAATTATTGAATTATTTGAGAATCTAAATTTTGAGCGTTAGTAGCTGAAATCATTGTATTTTCTTTTACGATTTCAGAGTCTGCATCAACGTCTTCATCGTCTAGAAAGTCAGAAAGAGAATTCTCCTCACTGCCAATAGTTTCTTCAACTAAATCCATTTTAGTTGCAATAATTTCGCTAGCGGCCTCGATTTGTCCTCTTACTTCTTCTATTTCACAAGCAATGTCTTGCTTTGAATCTAGGAAAGAGTCCATTTCATCACGACATTTAGAAAGCTTCTCAATAAGCTCATCTTGATTTCCACGATATGTCTCTTCTAGGTTTGAAAGTAGGCCAATAACATTATTGAAGAATTTAGCAAGATTGCGACTTAGTCCTTCAAGTTCGCTACTACTTTGAGTCATTTCTGAGTCATTTAGAAGACTTGCTTGAACATCAACGCGAAAGCTAAGTGTTTTAAGTTGAAAGATGATATCTTTCATATCTTGGAATTCACTCATGAACTTTTCAAATGTTTCCTTGAACTTCACATCCCCTTGCTCTGCTTGAAGTTGTGCATCTTTTTGCTTTGGTAGCTCTTTAATGAACTCAAGACCTTTCTCTCTTAACTCATTAACTGCATCAACGATTGATTCCATACCCTTATGGCCATCATTAACAACAAGCAGCTGGTCCTTGATATCTTCCATTGTATTTTGAAGTTCAATCGTCATTAGTTCATATTCAGAGATTTGTTCTTTTTGACCAGAAACAATATCCATTTCCTGAGAAAGTTTAATCTGAAGAGACTTCTTACTATCTTTCAAATCCTTGATATCATTTTTTAGTCGATCAACTTCTAAACGAAGTAACTCTGAATCATTAAAGAGTCTTACTTTTGCGTAATACTCTTTGATCATTGGAATCATAGCAAAGATAGCAAAAGCAATGGCAGCAACCATGAAGATTAAGTTATATAAGCTTCTTGTGATGAGCCAATTGTAAATTAATACACCATGTGTCATTAAAGACAGTGTACATATAATGAAATAATTAGTTTTAGATGTTGGTGATTTAGCTGTTTTGGTTGAATTCTTTTCAAATTTTAAAGACATGTTATCGATCCCTGACAAACTTTCTTTTAATAATACAATAATTATCAAACACTAAAGTAAGTAAGTCAATTATCAGGGACCGATAATTTTACAATGTAACTAATAAGTTACGGCCGTTTTATTTAAGATAAGTGTAACTCTTAAGGCAATCCTCATAGAAGTCTACAAGTGATACACCATCACGTGGACGAATGCGGCCACGAGAAACTTGGCGATCGATATAACGCTTAACCTTAAATGCCATAAACTCTGGGTTATATTGCATTGTTGAAAGAACCTGACGAGCAGAGTTTCCTTCAACTGTTTCTTCGATATAGAATCCTTTTGGATCATCGCTATCTGCATAAACGTGAACTTCATTTACACGCCCAAATAAGTTGTGCATATCACCCATTACATCTTGGTAAGCACCTGTTAGGAAGATTCCAATACGGTACTCCTCACCTTCAGTTAGTTGATGTACAGCAATTGTTTTCTTAAACCCTTCATCTGGGTCATAGAAGCGATCAATCTTACCATCACTATCACAAGTAATATCAGCAAGTGTTGATCTCTTACCAGGCTTTTCATTTAAGCGAGTCAATGGAACAACAGGTAGCACTTGCTCAATTGCCCAACTATCACATGCAGATTGGAAAACTGAAAAGTTACAAAGGTATTGGCCACTTAAAGTATTTTCTAAATCTTCCATTAGCTCTGATTGAAAATCTTCTTCTGGAACTAATGTACTAATTTCCTTTAAGATGCGAAGGTGCATTGTCTCAATTTTTGCACGCTCTTCAAGCTCTAGAATACCAAGTTTGAATGCATGAATTGAATCCGACTTAATCTTCATTGCATCGTTATATGCTTCTTGCCAATTTTTAGTCTTTGCAAGAACTTCACCAACTTGTCTCATTTCTGTAACAAGGTTATGCTCACCAGTTTCTTGCTTAGTTGAAAACTCAATTTTTGTATTATCGATTTCACCGATAATATTAGTGATAACACAACTGTGGTGTGCAGTAATTGCACGGCCACTCTCAGTAATAATATGTGGATGCTCAACACCCTCAAGATCACAAACAGACTTTAGTCCATAAACGATATCAGTAATATAATCAGTGATTGAATAGTTAATTGATGAATCATTTGTCGAGTTTGTTCCATCGTAATCAACACCAAGTCCACCTCCAACATCAAAGTACTGCAGAGGAGCTCCAATCTTTTGCATCTTACAATAGATGCGAGAACCCTCTTCAATTGCTTCTTTAATCGAGCGAATATCAGTGATTTGAGATCCAATATGGAAGTGGAAAAGTTTTAGCATATCAAGACGATCATGCTTTTTTAAATATTCAATAGCTAAGATAATTTCAGAAGTCGTTAAACCAAATTTGGCCTTATCGCCTCCACTTGATTCCCATTTACCACGGCCTTTTACAGACATGCGTCCACGAATACCAATAAATGGAATTACTCCATGCTCCTTGCCTAACTCTACAAGCATACGAAGTTCAGAGAATTTTTCAATAACAACAAAAACCTTGCGTCCTAGTTTTGCACCAAGAATAGCAAGCTTTAGATAATCACGATCCTTGTAACCGTTAAGTACAGTAAGAGAATCAGCATTATTATTATATGCAAGTGCAGATAAAAGCTCAGGCTTTGAACCAGCTTCTAGTCCATAATTATAACGAGAGCCTGCATCAACGATTTCTTCTACAACTTCTCTCATTTGGTTTACCTTAACAGGATAAACACCAAAGAATTTTCCGCGGTAATCTTCATCATCAATTACCTTTTGAAAGGTATTATTTAAAAGCTTAACTTGTGAGCGTAAAATATCATGGAAACGAATTACTAGTGGTAATTGAATCCCTTGTTCTTTAGCTTCTTCAATAACGTCATTAATAACAATTCCAACATTCTTATTTGGATTTGGAGTTGCTTTAAGTTGTCCGTTTTCTTCAATTTTAAAATAACCGTTACTCCACTTACTTACGTTGTAGAGGCGATCAGAATCTTGAATTGTCCAAGTCTCATTTGTCATTACTTAAATTTCCTTTTCTTATTAAGACTTCGTTTTACTAGTCAGTAGTAGGATCATCTCTCTTACAACTTTCGCAGCAAAAACAGAACTATTCCCAGAAGAGTCAATCTCAGGGGCAAGCTCAACAATATCACAACCTACTATATTCTTTTCTAGTAGGATTTTAACAAAACTGATGAATGAATGGAAATCCTCTCCACCAGGCTCAGGTGTTCCTGTTCCCGGAAAGAAACTTGGATCAAAATAATCAAGATCCAGAGTTAAATAAACAGGACGATCTGCAGGAATCGCACGAACTCGGTCTAAGAACTCTGCGCGAGACTTTGCAATTGTTCCATGCTCATTCATATAATCATATTCTTCTTTCGTTCCAGAGCGAATCCCATATTGAATGAGGTTATGCTTTGGACCAAAGTGATCAAGACTTCTTTTAATAATTGAAGCATGTGAGTAATGGTAGCCTAAATAACCATCACGAAGATCTGCATGCGCATCAAGATGAATAAGCATTAGATCGTCAAAATCATGAAGGTACTTTTTAATTGGTGCATAAGAAATTGAATGTTCTCCACCAAGAGTCATAATCTTAATATCATTTTCTTTTAAATTAATATGATCGAAGTTTTTTTCGAAACAAGCAGTTGCAACTTTCCAACTCTCTTCTTGCTGATCAGCAACAGGAAGGTTTCCAAGATCATAGAAAGTGCAATCTTCAGTCGAAAGATCGAGATATGGTGAATACGTTTCAATACCGTCCGAGACTTCTCTTAAGGCATCTGGCCCAAGGCGTGTTCCTTTTCTAAAACAGGCCGTTCCATCAAAACCAAAACCAACAAGGTTGACGCTGTGAGGCCTAACTTCGTCAGTAACAATTGCCATATCATAAGGGGTACTTGGAGCCTCTAGGCCCGCTAATTTCCATAAGTTCTTTTCCATAGGCTACTAATAAATCCTAATGGAATTTCAGTCAATTTAAATTGATATGAAAGTGTAAAAAAGTGGCCCCTAAAGGCCCATTAAGTAACTAAAATGACTAAACTTTAATCAATTCGGTTCTTTCTGGCCGTAACGTCCGATCGAGTCATTGGAGCATGGAAAACAGCGAAGTCAATTGACTCACGAAACATCTTCCAATACTTCTTATGATTGCGGTTATCACTTGAAGGAAGTTCAAGTGTGTAAGTAGGAATCTTTCTCTCATTTCCAGCGTAATTCCCTAAGCTTCCAGGAAAGAAAGGATAATTTTTTACGCGGTAACCATTGGCCTTTTCACTCATTGTATTTAGAAGCTCTTCTGCCTTTAGAGCAAGGCCATCTTCTTCATGAATATGATTTGAAACAACCGGTCCATCATAGTCGAGAATAGTTAGAGGTGCGTGAACAGTAATGATCTTATTTGGGTTATAACGAGCAATAATATTTACTTGGAATATTGTTTCCTGCTCAGAATTTGCCACCTTACCAGGGAACCTTCTTTTAGCAGCTCCGTAGCGAGTTTTCCAAAGATGAAGGGCCTTATTCTCCCAATCTTTAGTTGGAAAATTTCTGTTAGGATCAATGCCACGAGAATTTGTTCGAGTTGGTCTTTTCTTAAAGAATGAATCAGGAGAAACAATTGGAACAACTGCCACAAGATTATCCTTAAGCTTTTTTTGACCTTCAATTGTCGCTACTTCGTGATAGAGATGGTGAAGGATATCAAAGCAGAATTTAATTGGAGTGATTTCATCACCATGCACACCACATAGAACTAAAGTCATATTCTTAGGTTCTTGCTTGTGTTCTTCTTCATCACCAAAAACAGTCCACATAATAGGACGGCCCTGATGAGTATCTCTTACATGAATCCATTTATATGAATCACAATGAGACTTACCCCAACCATATTTTTTAAACTTGGCATCAATATCGCCACAAAAAGACTCAACGCGCTTTGTATTCTTTACTGCTGAAAATTCATTCTTATGTGAGTGGTCAGTAAAATTGAACTTATCACTTTTAACATCATTTTTCGGGTGCTCGATTTTCTTTCTGGCCACTTCCCCCTGATGATCACTATGCTCAGCACTATTGGTAACAACAACTTCCTTATTGAGTTGGCCATTTTCAATAACCTCAACACCAGAGCAAGAAAGTAAAAAGATAATTAATGAGAATAAAATTGTGTAATTAAATTTTGATAATCGATTCATAGCTACCATTAAGGCCAAATTAGTATAGTGTTATAATATCATATATAATTTATAGATATTCAATATTTTAGTGAGATATTACGCAATATGGAAAGTCTAAACTTACTCATCTTAACCACGAACCCAAAGCTTTATGCTTGTGTTCAACTCGAAGCAGCGATCACAGAAGCAACTCATTCGTGCCGATTCAGTGATCCTTACTCCGTAAGTTATGAAGAGTTGGCCTGGGCCGATCTCGTGATTAATCGTAACACGGGACTAAGCTATAATGATGATGACCTTGAAAAATTGGCCACACTTAGCAATAAAAAAGTCATCAACCCTATCACTTGTTCACGAATCCTTAGAGATAAGTATAAACAATGGCCGTTTTTTAAGGAAGTTCTAGCGCCTTCACATTTAATACAAACCTATTCACTGCAACAAGAGCCTCATTATTGTGACACGCAATCGAAGTGGATTATTAAAACGACTAGAGGCCTACAGGCAAAGGGAGTTTTTCCTTCAACAGATATTCTAAAAGATCGACAAGAGTTACTGCGTAAGGGAGATCTAAATTATATTATCCAGCCTTATATTGAGTTGTGTGCAGAATGGCGCGTGCTGCTTTTTAAAAATATTCATTCTAAAAGAATTCAAAAGCTCGTTATAAAGAAGACGCCTAAGGCAAGTGAAGAAGCATTTCACATTCTAAACTTTGCCGCTAGTAACACAATTCTAGTTAACGAAGAGAATGTCCCAATTAAGGTTTTAGAATTGGCCACGAGCGTTTCAAACGCCTTAGATTTCTACTTCATCAGCATTGATATTCTTGAGACCATAGATGGCCAATATAAGCTTGTTGAAGTGAACGGATGTCCCGGAATGAGTCACAGCGATGAGCTACTATTATCTTCCCAATACCGTTCAACGATGGCCCAATACTTCGTTGAAAAAGTCATAAACCACTGAAATTATATTAGACTCTCCAAATTTCTATATCATTCTTCAATTTTTTGTTTGATTAACAAAACTTTTGACGATAAGATCAAATGAGGAGACAAGTAAATGTATATTTGTATTTGTAACGCCATTACACAAGATATGCTCGATAATGCGATAAAGCAGGGACAAACAGAGAAAGAGGTAATCAACAGCCTTGGAATCGGTAACTCATGCGGTGTTTGCTTATTAGAACAAGTCTCTGCCGGTCTTGCTAAGAAGAACCTCAAATCGAATCAAAATGAGCAAGGCAATGAGGTTAAGAATAACTTAACTCCAGTCAAAAAATAAAATCCTTGAAACACATCCCAATCTTCTATAGCATTAATCCATAGTAAATTAATGAAAGGGATTAATCATGAAAGGTGATCAAGACGTAATCAAAGCATTAAATAATGTTCTTACAAAAGAATTAACGGCCATTAATCAGTATTTTCTTCATGCAAGAATGCTTGAAGACTGGGGACTCGATAAGATTGGCCATCTTGAATACAAAGCAAGTATTGATGAGATGAAATATGCTGATGAAGTAATTAAGAGAATTCTATTCTTAGAGGGACTTCCTAATCTTCAAAAGCTTGAAAGAATTAGAATCGGTCAAAATGTAAAAGAGATCATCGAAGCTGATCTTGAAACAGAAGCTGAAACTGTACCATTACTTAAAGAAGCAATTGAACTTTGTGAAAAGAAGCAAGATTATGTTTCTCGCGATCTTCTTTCAAAGATTCTTGACTCTGAAGAAGAGCACGTGGATTGGTTAGAGACTCAACTATCTTTAATTGAAAAAGTTGGTATCGAAAATTACATGCAATCGCAAATTGAAATGAAAACGGGACACTAGTCCAAAATGATAAAAGCCTCGCAAAGCGAGGCTTTTCTTTTATCTGTATGGCAGACTATTCGTTTGTTTCTTGTGGACTTGGAAGTCTTGCAATCATAAGAATTGGAATAATCAAAAAGATACTTCCAAGATAGTAAGGTGCTGCCGAACTATAGCGCCAGTAAACAAGAGAGGCAACAATTGGCCCAATCACTCTTGCTAATGCTCCAAGCGATCTAAAAACACCAATAACATGTCCCTGACTCTGTGCCGGAGAATACATTGAAACAAGCGAAGTTAGACAAGGGATAACTAAAGATGATCCCACTGCTAAGAAAAATAAACCTGCGTAAACTAACCAAGAAGATTGTGCAAATCCAATAAGAATAAGACCCGGGATAATTGTCACAAGGCCTTGAAGTGCCATACGCTTCTCACCTACAGTATGTGCCTTACGGCGAACATAACCACCTTGAACAAGAGCTAAGATTAAACCAATAAAGATAAACATATAAGCATTATCCATTGATGAGTAACTTAGTCTTTCTGCTGCAAGGAAAGTTAATGTAAACTCCATCCCACTAAATGCTAGTAAGAATAAGAAGTAACCAAAGTTTGTAAGGTTAACACCTTTGTACGGAAGAGGCTTAAAAAGAGTAATTGGGTTAGCACTTCTTTCACTTTCATGTTTTCCGCGCTTCGCTTCAGGAAGTGTTTCATCAAACTTATTAAATAAATTAATTAAGTTAAATAACGAAAGAACACCAGCGACAATTGCGGCCATTGAAAAAGGATTTACACCATAGTCAGCAAGAACTGGATAAAACTTTGTTAGATCAAATAGAGAAAGAATTCCACCCATTGCTGGCCCAATAATAAAACCTAGGGCAAAGGCAATACCGATTGTTGCCATTCCTTTAGAGCGGTTCTTATTAGTTGTCACATCGGCCACAACAGCAGTTGCTGTTGAGATATTTCCACCCATGATCCCACCAATGAATCTTGCAATAATTAGGATTGTAAAATTACCAGCAACGGCCCATAGGACATAACTGATAAAAAGACCAAACACAGAAACTAGCAGAACTGGCTTTCTTCCAATACGGTCTGAGATCGTTCCCCAAATAGGTGCTGCAACAAATTGTAACAGAGAATAAAGTGCACCAAGCGCACCACCAAAAAGAACGATGGCAGAGAAGTTACTTGCTCCCCCTGCTTGTGTTAGCGTATCAATCGAGCCAAAGATTGCTTTTAAGAAAACGTTATCGGCATCAACTGTTAAATAATACTTAGCAAGTGCTGGAAATAGAGGGAAGATAATTGAGAATCCCACAAGATCTAAGAATAATGTTAAAAAGACAATTTTAAGCGACTTCTTAGCATTATCACTTAATGGCTCTGATTCCATTGTTTGCTTTGGCATATCCATGTATTTTTCCTCTTCTATTTGGTATTCGATTTTTTCAACTTCTTTTGGATTCTCACAAAGAGTTTCAACGTAATTAGCAAAACCCTTGGCCCAATTTTCGTCGTCATTTAAGCATTCAATTGCATGAATGTGAGTACCATACTCTTCAACTTCTTCTTGTAACTCAGTTCCAATCTCATCA
This sequence comes from Halobacteriovorax sp. RT-2-4, assembly GCF_047085445.1. Taxonomy (NCBI): domain Bacteria; kingdom Pseudomonadati; phylum Bdellovibrionota; class Bacteriovoracia; order Bacteriovoracales; family Halobacteriovoraceae; genus Halobacteriovorax; species Halobacteriovorax sp. RT-2-4. Next base: position 102,787 of record NZ_JBKIXY010000001.1, on the reverse strand, counting down.
ATCGTTTCTAAACAATCCGCAACGAACGCTGGACAATAAACAGCAATATTCTTTGCACCAGCTTTTGCAAGGTTGGCCGTATACTCATCTGTATAAGGAGTTAGCCACTCTTCACTGCCAAAGCGAGATTGATAAGTCATATGAATCTTTTCTGGATCAATCCCTACGACGCCTCTCTTGATTAACTCGAAAGTTTCAAAACAGTGTTGATAATATGGATCTTTCTTATAGATGACTCTCCTCTTTGGAATCCCGTGAAAAGAGATAACGAGATCATCGATATTTTCATTGGCCAACTTCTCATTGATCTTTGCAACCGAATTATCAATAAAAGCATGTAGACGATGAAAGTTTGTAATGACTTCAAAGTTTGGAATCCTAACCTTAGTTTCTAAAAGCTTTCCAAAGAAATCGATCCCACTTGCAATTGTCGATTCCGAGTATTGTGGAAACATTGGAATAACAATTAACTTTTGAGCTGGATCTCTTCTCTCATCAAGCTCTTTTTCCCACTTAGCATAAACGTCTGCAACTTTTGGCTCACAAAGTAGAAACGCGTGCTCAACTTCGATATGCTTAGGCGTTAGCTCATTTACTCGATGGGTAAACTCACGTGTGATTCTAGTTAGAGGAAATTCACTTCCCTCCCATATTCTACTATAAAGAGCTGCCGACCTCTTTGGCCTAAAAGGTAGAACAAAGAGATTTAAAATGATTTTCCAAACTCGTGGATCAATATCCACAACTCGTGGATCGGCCAAGAACTCTTTTAAATATTTTCGTACATCTGAAGTTGATGGTGACTTTGGAGAACCAAGTTGAACAAGAACAACTTTAGTGACCTTGTGCTCACCTTTTTTACCAACTGGAAATGTTAAATGATCATGACGCATTGCCATTGTTCCTTGATAATGTTAAATTAAGTAAATATAACCTATCAAAATAATTCAAGAGAGTCGATAAATGTCAGCATCGAAAAAATCTATCAAGAAAACAGAAACAAAATCAAAGTCAAAACCTAAACAATCTCCAAAAGGAAGAAATGTAAAAGAGCTAGACGCATTTGCTCTTGGTTCGGCCAACACTGAATACCCGGATACTTATGCTCCAGAGGTCCTAGAAGCTTTTGACAACAAAAACCCTGGAAGTGATGCATGGACTACTTTTGTCTGTACAGAGTTCACTTCACTATGCCCAAAAACAGGACAACCAGACTTTGCTCGTATCTATATTAACTATATTGCGGACAAGAAGATGGTTGAATCTAAATCATTAAAATTATACCTATTTAGCTTTAGAAATCATGGTGATTTCCATGAAGATTGTGTGCAAAAAATTTGTGACGATTTAAACAAGCTAATGAAGCCAAAATACGTTGAAGTTATTGGTGAATTTACGCCAAGAGGTGGAATTTGCATCTATCCATATGCCTCAAATTCCAACAATAAGAAGATTTATAAGGATATTCGTGCAAAAAGGTTTAGCGAATATGCTCCAGGTAAGTATACAATGGACTTATCTAAAATTTATTAATTTAGCGTAAAATGAGGAAAATATGAGCCTTGGAATTACTGAAAGTTTAATTATCCTAGCTATTATTGTTCTACTGTTTGGAGGTAAGAAGCTTCCAGAACTTGGAAAGTCTCTTGGAAAGGCCATCACAGGCTTTAAGCATGGACTTAAAGAGGAAGATGAGCAGAATAACACTAATACTGCTAGTAAAATCGAAGACCAATCAAATAACGAAAATAAGAATAGCTAGTTTCTAGCTCTGTAGAACAGTTATTACCTGCTTAAGGGTAAATGGTTTTGGTAGAATACCACTAACACCTTTGCCCTTAATCGTATCAGAATTAATCGAACAATCACCTGTTGCAAGAATAAATGGAGGCATCTTCTCCTTAAGAACACCTTGTGCTCTTGTGGCCAATTCCATTCCATTTAATTCGGGCATTTGATAATCAGAAATAACGTGTGAATAAGTATGCTCACCTAGTGCACTTAAGGCAGCACTAGCATCAGCACATGCATCGACTTCATAACCTTCCATACGAAGAGCGTCTTGCAAGAGCTCCAGTATCTCTACTTGGTCATCAACCAGTAAAATACGCTTTACTTCAGGATTCTGTGACATCGTCATTGTTTCAATCATATATGTGCTCGCTTTCGTTTAAACAAAAATAAAAAAACCTATCTTTCGATAGGTCTTTTTAAAACACAATATTTATTGATTCAAGTAAATTATTCTATAATTTCTAAAACAGATCTTTTTTTCAACTTAGTTGAAGCAGCATTAAGAATTGTTCTTAGTGCGCGAGCTGTTTTCCCTTGCTTCCCAATAACTTTACCAAGGTCAGTTTTATCAACCTTAAGCTCGATAACTGTTGTTTGTTCACCAACAATCTCGTTTACTTCTACTTGCTCTGGCATATCAACTAATGCGCGACTAACTGTATTGATTAAGTCTTTTAACTCACTCATCATGAACTCCTTCTACAAAAATGCCGTTTATGCTTTTTTAAATGAAAAACAAAAAATTACTAGTTAAGAGTAACTTTGTTCTTCTTTAGAAGTGTTCTTACAGTATCAGAAATTGTAGCACCTTTACCAACAAGCTCAGTGATTCTCTCAGCTTTAACGTCGATAAGGTTATTTTCTTTAAGTTGTGGGTTATATTGACCTAACTTCTCGCTGAATTTTCCGTCTCTTGCATTTCTTGAGTCAGCTGCAACGATTGTGTAAATAGGCATGTGAGTTCTACCACCGCGTTGTAATCTAATTGTTAACATTAAGTACTCCTACATCAATTTGTAACGCTTATAATAAATATATTAAATAATTCCTAAATAAATAATTGATTTTAAAAAGATAAGCAATATCTTTTTTCAAATTTTTAATTAGAACGGTAATGTATTAAAATATATACCATATGACAAGCAAAGAAAGCGAAAGTGCAAAATTTATCGACCTTCACGGCCATTCGGGACCGAATAAAACGACCTCTATTGAGGATTTCTGCATCTATTCCTACTCACCGCAAATCAATGACTTACCTGTAGATGGTCAATATTATAGCGCCGGAGTCCACCCATGGAAGCTCTCTGATGCCTTAACTAGCTTTGAAGAGGTAAAGAAGCTGTGTCGCTTAGACAATTGCCTTATGGTTGGAGAAGCAGGCCTGGACCGTGCCATTGAAACAGATCTTAGAGAACAAGAAAAAATCTTTAGCTGGCATATCGAGTTGGCCAATGAACTTGGAAAGCCTCTAATTATTCATAATGTGAGATGTCTATCTGATATCTTTCGTCTTCATAAATTCTATCAAGGACATACTGCCTGGGTGCTTCATGACTTTAACGGCACGTTCAAGGATTTGAATGACTGTCATGAGCGCCAGATTTATACAAGCCTAGGTCCACGCTTCTATGAATCCTCTAATGCGAAAATACGCAGCACCATCTTGAATAATAAAGTGGACTTAGAGTATATCTTCTTTGAAACTGATGATCGTAGCGATGTGGAGATTTCTCATATTTATGAAGAGTTTGCCACTAGACAAGAGCTCGAGCTAACAGATCTAAAGGAAAGAATTTGGCACAACCTATCTCGCCTTCTTGGCAGAAATTTAACGACTTAATAGAATTCAAGGCCCTTCTTGCGCCAATGGTTGGTTTATCACATGTCGCCCTTAGAGATGCACTAAGACCTTACTTTCCAAGTGAGATGAAGACCTTGTGGGCCACAGAGATGTTAAATTCAAGAAGGCTCCCTGACCAAATTCTAGGTGAAACTCCTGAGACATTTAAAAGTGAGCTCGACTACGGCCTCTATCCGCAAATTCTTTGCAACGAAGAAAGATATATTGAAAAGGCCATCCCTAAGCTTGAGAGCTGGGGAGCAAGTGCAATCGATATCAACATGGGCTGTCCGGTAAAGAAGGCCTTAAAACACAATTACGGCGTCTCTTTAATGGGAGATACTAAATACGCGGCAAGTGTTGTAGAGATGGTTAAAAGACATGCCACAGTACCTGTTTCGGTAAAGCTTAGGGCGGGCCATCAAAATGACAAGAGCTTTCTTTTAGACTTCTGCCATGCCCTTAAAGAAGCTGGTGCCGATTGGCTTATCTTACATCCAAGACTTGCGGCCCAAAAAAGAAAGGGTGTCGCTGATTGGGAACAAATTAAATACTTACAAGAAAGTATCGATCTTCCTATTATCGGGAATGGAGATATTCAAGATCACGGCGATATTTCTCAAATGCTTATAGAGACAGGTTGCCAAGCAGTAATGCTAGGTCGCTCTTTAACGGCCAAGCCCTGGTTAATAACGCAGTTTGCGGCCCAGCAAGGCCATGAACTAAATGAATTTCAACAGCAATTTCTAAGTGAAGACCCTTATCTTCATGCTAGCTACTATGGTGAGTTTGTGAAGGCTTACGTGAACGCTTGTTTTAAATACTTTGATAAAAAAGCAGCACTTAAACGCATTCGCTTCTTTTTAAAAGTCGGACATGTATGGCTAAACTTCGGGCATAGCTTTACAAAAAAACTCTTTGCACTAGAGACGGCCAAAGAATATAACGATGCCATTGATCTTTATATGAGCAACTCATCGTTAAAAATTTCACAAAGAACAAACTTACGTTATTAGTGCTCGCAGTGGTTACAGCGACATAGTTTGATATTAAGTAAGTGTGCTGCAATAAGAGCTAGACCACCAATAATTGAGGCAACAACTTCTACAGTACCAATTGAATGTGCATGAGTGTGCATATGCATATGACCAGCATGCTCTGCTAGGAAGTACTGGTTAAAGTGACCAACTAAAATAGTGGCCATACCAAGAATTCCAATAAAAAGTGGTCTTCTATCATTATGAACCTTTAGATTTTTTATAAAAGCGTAAAGACCAACAGGCACAATTATAAAAATCGCAAGACTATGAATTAATGGATTTTCGAAATAGCTAGCAAGTGAAGGAACAAAAATAATCAATAGCGGGATTGCCATGCAATGTAGGCAACATAGGACAGAAACAATCAGTCCTGCTCGATCCGCTGATTCGTCATATTTTGTTGTTTTTACTTCTTCCATTTCGTTGTCCATAAGCGTCCAATTGATTGATATAAGTATATATAGAGAATTCTGTGACTCAAAGCAAGTAAATATTAAAAAAATACCATCATTAAAGTGTTGAAAATACTTTCTAATACGTTACACTTTATAACGTAATATTATTTACGTGTATCAAGATAATCTTGCTACAGGGGGAAACAATGAGTGGTTTAGACGATTTTTTAAAAAAGAAGAACAAACAGGCCAAACATGCGCTAACGTCATCAAGTGATGAGATTGTGAAAAAGTGTAGACACCTGTTAGAAAGAATTCAAGAAGAAGGTAGTGAGAAATATGATGAACTCTATGCTCACTTTCGTTTTCGCTATGACAAAGTAAATGTACAAAAGCATAAGGTTGAAAAATTCTTTGAAGAGCTTCAACAAGAACTAGATCGCCTGGGTAAAGATCCAATGAAAGTTCTAGCTGAATACGACAAGCTTATTGAAAAAGAATTAGAGGCCATTGGTCATATTGAAACATATCAGAATGTTAAGAAGTCGACAAAGAAAGCAATTAACAGAGTTGCAAAGGCCGCAAAAGAGATGTCAGATGATGTTGAAGAAGCGGTAAACGAAGTTAAACGAACGACTAAGAAAGTTGCTAATGATCTAACAAAGAAAGCACAAGATGCTAAGAAAGAAGCTAAGAAGGTTGTAAAGAAAGCGACAAAGAAAGTAGCTAAAAAAGCAGAAAAGAAGGTTGCGAAAAAAGTGGCCAAAAAGACTGCGAAGAAAACTGCAAAGAAGACAGCAAAGAAAACTGCAAAGAAGGTAGCTAAAAAGACGGCCAAAAAAGTTACCAAGAAAGTTGCGAAGAAAGCAGCAAAGAAAGTAGCTAAGAAGACGGCCAAAAAAGTTGCCAAGAAAGTTACGAAGAAAACAGCAAAGAAGGTAGCTAAGAAAACAGCAAAGAAAGCTGCACCAAAAAAAGCAGCAAAGAAAGTAGTCAAAAAGACTGCAAAGAAAACGGCAAAGAAAACGGCAAAGAAAAAATCAAAATAAAAAACAAGGCCCTCACTTGAGGGCCTTTTCTTATAAAACTCTACTCTTCAAAAAATAAAACTTTATCACTATTTCGCAGCATAAATCCCTTTATGTGATCATTCATATCAACAAATAACTTAAATACCTTCTCTTCCTGAGGAAGAGAGCTATCAAATGCTTTATTAAATAACTTGATATTCTTACAAACTACAGATGATGCATAATAAGTCTCTGAAGTTTCATAATAATTAAATGTTCTATCCTCACCTTCACCGCTATAGTTACCAAGATAAAAGCTAACTGAAGAAATACTTCCTGACTCTTCTTGTTCGGCCGTATAACAACTCGTTGAAGATACTGTTGCTAAATCAACAATTCTTAAAGTTTGTAGACCAGCTACTGCATAAAAATTAAATGCACTTACTAAAATTACCAAAGCTAATTTCATAAACTCTCCTAAATATTTTTTCTGATATTTAGCATGGTCGATGAAACATAAACACTCCCCCCTGAAGTATTTACCATAAGCTATAGGAGCGCGTGAGCAATAGAGAAATAGATAATGATTCCCGTAACATCGCAAATTGTTGCAACAAACGGAGTCGAGGCCGTGGCCGGGTCAAAGCGAAGCTTCTTAAGAATAAATGGCAGCATTGAACCCACAAGAGTTCCCCACGTCACAATACAAACAATACTGAAGCCAACGATCATGGAAATTCGAGCAAAGTTTAGGCCGTAAATTTCATTTGCATGAGGCCAAAAATAAATTCTTAAAAAACCAAAAACCCCTAGAATAAGCCCCATGAAAAGTCCTGAGCCGATTTCACGGAAAAAGACTCTGACAGTATCAGAATTTTTAACTTCACCAAGAGCAAGGGCGCGAATAACAAGTGTAGAAGCTTGCGAGCCCGAGTTTCCACCTGATGAAATAATTAAAGGTATAAATGTTACAAGAGCAACGGTTTGAGCAATGGCATTTTCAAAGTGAGTCATGGCAGTTGCCGTTAACATCTGGCCAATAAAGAGAATGATAAGCCAGCCTAGACGCTTTCTTGCCATTTCAAAAAAACCAACTTCAAGATAAGGAGCATCAAGAGACTCAACGGCACCGATCTTTTGCATATCTTCTGTCGTCTCTTCTTCTACCGCTTTAATGATATCATCAACTGTAATGATACCTTTCATACGAAATTCTTCATCAACAACAGGAAGAACAACCTGGTCGTGACGGGCAAACACACGCCCAATCTCTTCCTGGTCCATATTATCGGGGATCGCAATTAGATCCTGTCCACTACTCATAAGCTCTGATACTTTTTGACCATCACGTGCACCAAAGAGCTCTCGCAAAGAAACCACCCCTAAAAGCTTTTGAGAAGCATCGATAACATAAGTATAATAGATCGTTTCAACATTACTCAGCGTTTGAGTACGAATATAACGAATGGCCTCTTCCACCATCATATTTGCACGCAGGCGAATATAATTGGAGTTCATTAGACCACCGGCAACGTCTTCGGCATAGGCCATTAGGGCCATTACCTCAACACGCGCATGCTTTGCTAAAAGAGATAGAGTTTCTTCTACTTGGTCTCGATCGAGAAGTTGAAGAATATCGGCCAAGTCATCATAGGCCAAGTCATTTGCCCAACGTCTTTTAAGATCGCGGTCAAATTGTTCAAATAAATCAGCTTGGTAGTTTGAATCAAGAGAGTCAAAGAAGTCCAATGCCTCTTCTTCAGACATACTATTAAAAGTTGAGAGACGCTCAGACTCAGAAAGAGAAGGCCAATCTTTAAGGGCGATACCAATTTTAGTAAATTGCATCGTGTTCTCAATTTCTGGATGAGTTTCGTTTGTCATTTAGTTTGCTCCCACAAAGTACTAATCGACATTCTAAGTATAAACTTAAATAAAATTAGCTAGTTAGATTTTATAATTTAACTGGAACTTTCAAAAATGGTGCCCCATCCTCTTCATTAAAGATAAACTCTCCCCCATTCATATTATACTGAATACTAGGAATCAGTAGCCTTGGAGCGCTTAAGTGTGCATCCCTAGTTGTTCGAAAGCTTAAGAACTCATCTTTAGAAGTACTTGCCTTGCATTGTATATTATTACGCTTTTGTTTTCCTACAGTAGTCTTAAACATAATCTCACGTCCACCAGGCCCATAATCATGACCGACGTAGATGGTACAATTATCATCTAAGGCATAGATTTTTTGTATGGATTCATAAAGGTCATCCGCACTGCCTTTAGGAAAATCACAACGCCCTGTTCCCATATCAGGCATGAAGATCGCATCTCCTACAAATAATGCTTCTTTATTTACATATAAGCTCATACAAGCAGGCGTGTGACCAGGTGTTTCAATAATTTCAACTTCAAGATCATCTGCAACTTTAAAAGTTTCTCCTTCTCGTGTTAATAAATCGAATTGAGAGCCATCCTCTTTAACTTGTGAACGGTAAGCTTGATTAAAGACAACTTGTACCTGCTTTATATTTTCATGAATGACAATTTTTGCATTTGGATAAAATTTCTTTAGGCTCGATGCACCAGATAAATGATCAGCATGAACATGAGTCTCAAAGATATAAGTTAGCTCTAAATTATTTGCTTTTAAAAACTCGTCGATGAGTTCGACTTCTTTTGTTGACACAGATCCACTAGCGTAGTCAAAATTTAAAACGGGATCAACAACCACTGCCTTCTTTGTTGCCAAAGAGTAAATGATATAAGTCAGAGTATTAGTGTCTTTATCAAAAAAAGAGTGGATCAACATTTAAAATTCTCCTAATCCTTGAGGCATATTTACATTGTGCATCACAAAATGAAAATCACTTAAAAATTCACTTAAGTTTTGGTGATTTAAGGATTATAATCCATTCAAATAACATTTTAAAATTTTTATTAAATTAGACAAAGGAAATGTATCAATGTCAGCATTACGCTTTTATTTGACTAACTCCGTTGCTAAAAAGCAAGTAATGGGAGTTACGGGACTTCTTCTATGTGGTTTCCTATTATCACACATGCTTGGTAACTTTTTACTAATGGTTGGAGCAGACGCTTTTAACAAGTACGCTTACACGCTTACTTCAAACCCGCTAATCTATGTTGCTGAAGCAGGTCTTCTAGTAATCTTCTTAACTCACCTCTTTATGGCCCTGAAACTTACGATGGAAAATAAAGCAGCTCGTCCAGTTAAGTACTACATGAAGCAACCAACAGGACGCGGAGCAACTTTCGCATCATCGACTATGCCTTACACAGGTATGCTAATTCTTTTCTTCATCATCATGCACTTAATTAACTTTAAGTATGGTGCTGTATATATGACGACATTAAACGGAATGGAAGTTCGTGACCTTTACAAAACAGTAATCGTATACTTTGCTTCTCCTCTTAATGTGGGAATGTATGTAGTTTTCATGATTGTACTTGGAATCCACGTATCTCACGGATTCTGGTCGGCCTTTCAATCAATTGGATTTAACCACCCTAAGTATATGCCAGCAATCAAGTTTCTATCGAAACTATATGCTGTTGTCTTAACTGTTGGATACTCTACAATTGCAATTTGGTGTCACGTTAAGGGAGGAATGTAATGACTAATATGAATATCAAAAAAATGGATGGAAAAGTTCCAGCTGGTGACGATATCACTAAAGTATGGACTCAACATAAATTTAACATGAAGCTTGTTAACCCTGCCAACAGACGTAAGTTTGAAATTATCGTTGTTGGTTCTGGACTTGCTGGTGCATCTGCTGCTGCAACTCTTGGAGAGCAAGGTTACAATGTTAAGTGTTTCTGCCTTCAAGACTCTGCACGTCGTGCTCACTCGATTGCAGCTCAAGGTGGTGTTAACGCTGCTAAGAACTACCCAAATGATGGTGACTCAATCTGGCGTCTATTTTATGACACTGTAAAAGGTGGAGACTACCGTGCACGTGAAGCTAACGTTTATCGCCTAGCTGAAGTTGCAAATAATATTATCGACCAATGTGCGGCCCAAGGTGTTCCTTTTGCTCGTGAATACGGTGGGACTCTTTCTAACCGTTCATTTGGTGGTGCTCAAGTATCACGTACATTCTATGCTCGTGGACAAACTGGTCAACAGCTACTTCTTGGTGCTTACTCTTCTCTAATGAAAGAAGTTGGACGTGGTAAGGTTCAAATGCTAACTCGTCGTGAGATGGTTGACCTAGTTATGGTTGACGGTCGCGCTCGTGGTATTATCACAAGAAACGTAATCACTGGTGAATTCGAAAAGCACGCAGCTGATGCCGTTCTAATGTGTACAGGTGGATACGGAAACGTTTACTACCTATCAACAAACGCAATGACTTCAAATGGTTCAGCAGCTTGGAAAGCTTATAAAAAAGGTGCAATGTTTGCTAACCCATGTTTCACTCAAATTCACCCAACTTGTATTCCAAGACATGGTGAAAACCAGTCGAAACTTACTCTTATGTCAGAGTCTCTAAGAAACGATGGACGTGTTTGGGTTCCAAAGACTCCAGGTGATCACAGAAAAGCAGCTGAGATCCCAGAAGAAGAAAGAGATTACTACCTAGAGAGAAAATATCCTTCATTCGGTAACCTTGTTCCTCGTGACGTTGCTTCAAGAAATGCAAAAGAACAAATTGACCAAGGTAAATCAGTACGTGCCGGTGAAGAAGCAGTTTACCTAGACTTCCAAGCGGCGATTGAGCGTGATGGTGAAGAAGCGATTAAAGAGCGCTACGGTAACCTATTTGATATGTACGAAAGAATTACTGATGAAAACCCATATAAAGTTCCAATGAGAATTTACCCAGCGGTTCACTATACAATGGGTGGTTTATGGGTTGATTATAACCTACAAACAACAGTTCCAGGGCTATTTGCTCTTGGTGAAGCAAACTTCTCAGACCACGGTGCAAACCGTCTCGGTGCATCTGCACTAATGCAAGGTCTAGCAGATGGATACTTTGTTGCTCCATTTACAGTTCCTAACTACCTAGCAAGTGAAAAACTTATGGGTAATAAAGTTGGAACTGATCACCCAGAATTTGACAAGGCACTTACTGACTCAAAAGAAAGATTCTCTAAGCTACTTTCAATCAATGGAACAAGATCAGTTGAGTCAATTCACAAGGAACTTGGGCAAATCATGTGGAACCATGTTGGTATGGCAAGAGATGCAAAAGGTCTTCAAGAAGGGATTGATAAAATTAAAAAACTTCGTGAAGTGTTCTGGAAAGACGTTAAGGTTACAGGAACAGCAGATGGAATTAATATCGAGCTTGAAAAAGCTAACCGTCTTGCAGACTTCCTAGAGCTTGGTGAGCTAATGGCACGCGACGCTCTTGAAAGACCAGAATCATGTGGTGGTCACTTCAGAGAAGAGTCTCAAACAGATGAGAACGAGGCCCTAAGAAATGACAATGACTTCTGTCACGCAGCTGTATGGGAATACACTGGTGAAGCTAGTGAGCCAATTAGAAACGTGGAAGAACTAGACTTCCCTAACGTTCCACTAACACAAAGAAGTTACAAATAAGAGGTATATGATATGAGTAGCAATAATAATATGACACTTCATTTAAAAATCTGGCGTCAAAAGAATCGTGAAGATAAAGGTCAAATGGCCGACTATACTTTAGAAAACGTTTCTCCGGATGCTTCATTTCTTGAAATGCTAGATCAGTTAAACGAAGAACTAATTCCACAAGGTGTTGAGCCAGTAGCTTTCGACCACGACTGTCGCGAAGGTATTTGTGGTATGTGTTCTCTAATGATCAATGGTCAAGCTCACGGGCCAGAAGCTGAAACAACAACTTGTCAGCTTCACATGAGAAAGTTCTCTGATGGTGATACGATTGTTATCGAACCATTTAGAGCAAGAGCTTTCCCAGTAGAAAAAGACCTTATGGTTGATCGTAGTGCATTTGATGAAATCATCGCTGCTGGTGGTTTCGTATCTGTAAACACAGGAAATGCTCAAGATGCAAACGCTATCCTAATCCCAAAAGAGCAAGCAGACCTAGCAATGGACGCTGCAGCTTGTATTGGTTGTGGAGCTTGTGTTGCTTCATGTAAGAACGCTTCTGCGATGCTTTTCGTATCGGCCAAAGTTTCTCAAATGGCACTTCTTCCACAAGGACAAGCTGAAGCTTCTCAACGTGTTCAAAACATGGTTAAGAAGATGGATGATCTTGGATTTGGTAACTGTACTAACGAAGCTGAATGTGAAGCTTCATGCCCGAAAGGAATTGAAATCACAAATATCGCTCGTATGAACAGAGAGCTTCTAAAAGCTGCTGTAACATCTAAGACGACACCAACTGTTTAATTTAATAAATTAAATTCAAATAAAAATAAGGGCCTACAAATGTAGGCCTTTATTTATTGAATGCTCCTTTTTCACAGCGTAGAATATCCAAAAGGAGCATTTATGAAATTAATCGTCTCTCTCTTTATGACTACACTTACTCTCGCTTTATCTCCAGGAGATAAGGCCCCAAACTTTACTCTTGAAAACCAAGACGGAAAGCAGATTACACTGGCCTCTTTTAAAGGCAAGAAAGTTATTCTTGAGTGGTATAACGAAGGCTGTCCCTTCGTTAGAAAACATTATGATTCACTAAATATGCAGCAGACACAGAAGCTTGCAAAAGATAGCGGCCATTACTGGCTTACAATTAATTCATCTAATATTGGAAAACAGGGTTATATCAGAAACGCCGCTGCTGCAAAGAATCGCCTACAGGTCGAAAAATCAAATGCTTCTCACCTTCTGATTGATACAGACGGAACTGTTGGTAGACGCTATAATGCAAAGACAACGCCAGAGATTTTCATCATTAATGAAAGCGGTATAATTGACTATATGGGGGCCATCGACAGTATTCCTTCGGCCGACAAAAGTGATATTCAAAACGCTCGAAACTATGTTAAAAACGCGCTAGAACAACTTAAGAACAATGAGAAAGTAAATCCAGCGAGAACAAAACCGTATGGATGCAGTGTTAAATATTAATGTTTATTTATAACGAAAATACCCAATTATTTATAAAAAAGATTCGTCTTATGGCCTGTGATATATTCGCGGGAATTGGTCTCTCTTTTAAGCGCTCACGCCTCCACTACAAAGGAGTGATGTACCCGCTTACATTTGTTGTAAATGACTCTGACAAAATCCTAGGCTTCTACGATCCACTTATTTATCAAATTGGAATCAATAGGTGCTTTCTTACAATTAACGATGACAAGCTTCTAGAAAATGTTCTCAAGCATGAGCTTGCCCACTTCTTAGTTCATATTGAATGTGGCATACACGAGCAGGCACACGGTATCGAATTTAGAGGTATTTTTAAACGCTTTGGCTGGGATGATAACTTTTCAAAGTCGCAAGTAAACTTAAGTGCCTTTGTAAAAAGCAATGATAATATCACGGCAAAGATTCAAAAGCTTCTGGAGCTTGCTAAGTCAGAAAATGAATTTGAGGCCAAACTTGCTGCCAAAAAAGCAAATGATCTCATTCAAAAACACAACTTGGACAAACTTAAACTTAATCATCTAGCACGAGATGATTTTGATATGAAAGACTTTGAAGATACTTATGTCAGACGAGTCGCCTCTTTTAAAAGACGCAACCTTCTTCACGATTGCCTCTACGATATACTTAAGGAATATGCAGTCTCTCCAGTCTTCAGCTCTGGACGTGGCGGGGGCTACCTCGAAATTATTGGGGCCAAAGAAAATGTTGAGGCCGCTCACTATATCTATGACTATACAGTAAATGCAATGGAAGGACTTTGGAAGCAGGCCAAGAAAAACTCAAATTTAAAAGGTGTTCGTGCTCGTAATTCTTATTATAAGAGTTTTACGAAATCGTTCCTAAGTGAACTTAAAGGTCATCAGAGCAAGCAAATAAGCTCACGTGAACTAATCCATATTAAAGGTCTTGCCGAGGCCCATCGAAACCGAGTCTACCCTCGTGTCTCATCGCAAACAAGTCAGGCAACTAGCTTTGATGCAAATGCATGGAATCTTGGCGCTAAGGCCGGTAAACAATTTAAAATGGGTAAAGGAATTGGACAAAAATCCTCCACAAAACTTCTAACTAACTAAAAATTGATACGGAATAATCTTTCTAAAATTTCTTAATATTTTGGCCAATAAACCGATATGCTTGATGTTAAGCGGAGATCTAATGGCAAAGATAGCAAATTCTAAAAAAATTATTAAGGGGTTTATTACTCAATGTACGATGGTTTTTAAATCATATGATTATCATGTCGTTGAATCAAAAAATAAATCCAATCTTTGGCACTTTAGCGTTTCTAAAGACGACAAGAAATATGTAGTCTACTGTACAAACTCTCTTGATAAGGTTCAAGGGATTATCAAAATTGCTCTTAAGAAACTTCCTACAGACACAAAACTTGTTGTTATTTGTGATAACTTCTCTCAAGAAGATCGAACTAAGGCCGACTCTAATTCCTACACGATTACAGATTTAGGAACGATTAAAAAATATGGAGTTGATTTACTAGAGGCCAAGCAACGTGAGACCTTAGCAAGAACGAGAAGGGCCGCTTAATTAAACACTCTTTTTATCAGCACCGTAGATCCACTTATGCTGCTGTCCGATGACTCTAAATGGTCCACCCTCTAACTGATTCCAATCCTGAATATCGATAAATCTTTGCATTGGAAATTCTTCACTTGGTTCAAAACACGGTGTTAGCACCCAAGGAAAATCAATTGAACCTAAACTCTCCTCAAGCTTACGATAAGCTCCTAGAGTGTAGTCAAAGTCCTTACGATCAGCAATAACGGCCTTTAGCTGAAACTTTCCATTATAGTTTTGAGCAAGCTTTTCAATAAGTGAAAGACGAGTCTGTACACCTGTCGAAGGTGTTTTTAGATCAAATGAGATGTAATCAAGGTTTTCAAATACTTCATCAACAACTCGTGTCCCTGCAGCTTCAAGATTAAGCTTAAAGCCTTTTTCTTTTAAAAATTTTGATAGAGCAACAACACTTGGAACATGCTTAGGATGAAGAGGGTCTCCACCTGTAATTGAAATCCAATTTATTTTTCCCTGATAAGACTCTTCTAGTATCTTTTCAAAAATCGACTCAATCGAAGTTGGCTCAATATCAAAACTCCAAGTATCCATTGAATCACAATTAATACAACCAACGGCACAACCTTGAAAGCGCACAAAGACCTGAGAGCGTCCAACAAAGACTCCCTCTCCTTCTGTAGCACGGTAAATGTCGTTAATAAGATACTGCTGCATTGAAAACCTTCTTAAAGGGTATTTATATAGCATAAGGCCTTAAAATGTCATATATTTAAAAGTAAATCGAGTAATTGCTACATGAAAAATCGCAAAAATGGCCCAAGGGAAGAAATATGATTGATATAGATGAACAGTTTCGCGTCGTCATCGCTGATTTACAGGCGGGAAAAAGGCCCAACTGCACTTATACAAAAGAAGATTTCAGTGTTTTTAAGCTACGTTTTCAGGAGCTAAATCGCGAAGAAAACTGGGATGCACTTATCCCCCTACTGTGTTTACTTGATAATACCATTACTCTTGATCATATTATCTACCCAGAGATTATGGACTGCCTTGCACTTTGCCACGATCCAGAAGTCCTTACTCTGTGTTTAGGCGTTGCCAGAAAGCAGATAATAGATGAATTCCACAAAAGAGGTGAAAGACTACCTTTTGACTTCTTAGAGGCACTTGAAAAACTTATTGGCCATCAAGACCCTGAGGTCTTTGAATGGACTCTGCGCCTTATTGAATCCCTTGGTTCACAATCAATTTATTTCAAAAAGGCCGTATTAGAAGCAAAACCAGGCTTCTTTGCACGATTTAACCAGCATAAGAAGGCCTGCGTGGAAATAATTGAGCTACTAGAACGTCGCTGGAAGTAGTGTGCTACAATTAGTTTATGGAAAGAAAGTTTAGCGCCAATGAGAATTTTGAATTACTAAAGAACGAACGTAATATTGCAAATAGGCAGATGTATCAAATGCAGCCTTCGCAAGAAGTTCAGGTTCAGATCTTTCCAGACAAGAGCGTAACACCGGCCAAATTCATTCCAAATAAAACCCTGCCTGGAACTTTTAGGGCCCATCCAACAACGATAGCGGCCATGAGAAGCGATCTCTTTGCCAATATGTATGACGAAGCCTTTGAGGAATTAAGCGCACTAATCACATGTTCAAGCTGTCAAAATGAGGTAGATAAGCAGTTTTGGAAGTTTTGCCCTCATTGTGAAGCAGCGTTTCCTAAAAACTAGATCTAAACTGTTGAAATTTCGTGACAAAGTAATCCTTTGTAAGAAAAATACCTTTTACTAACACTTTCCCGACCAGTAAATTCTTTCTACAACACACGAACACAATATTTGTTGTGCGTAATTGTTTTGCCTAAGCGCAAATTAAAGGTTACAAGCAACTTGTTTCACTGGAAGAAACACGGCACAAGGGAGTCGAAATGAACAGAGCTAACTCGTATCTATCGGACAAGCAAATAGCTGCACTAAAAGATGCGCTACTTGCTGACAAAGAAAGAATTCTTAACAAAAACAGTGAGAAAGAGCAGTATTGCATGGACAAGAACGAACTACTTGACCCTCTAGATGAGGCAGTAGCTAACGTTCAAACATCGCAGGAAATTCGTTTCAGAAATCGTGAAAACTTCTACGTAAAGAAAATCAATAAAGCACTTACAAAAATCGAAAAAGGTGAATATGGCCTATGCGATGAGTGTGATATTGAAATTGGTTACGATCGTCTAATGGCGAGAAACACAGCGGAACTTTGTATTTCATGTAAAGAAGAAGCTGAGCACGAAGAGAGATCAAACGTATACTTAAAACGTTCAAAGTCTCTTGGAAAAACAATTGCTGAAATTGGAAAAAGATAATTAAAAAAGCCTCGCATCGCGAGGCTTTTTTATTTGTTTGAGCTACTTTCTAAAGTAGCTAATACTTAATAACTCGAATTCATCTGCAATATGATATTGTCCAGTTGAATACTCCGCAGAGTTAACTAGATTTGATGTGACGATACTCTTTCTTACATCTTTAATTTCATCTCTTTCAACGTTAAAGTATAAAACGTAAACCTTAGATGAGAGTTTATCAACTTTCTTAGGCGACATCCCCTGCTCACCCAAGAGCTTTTGTAGATCGACAATATTTTTCTGATCAATAGAAACTATCAATTTATCACTAGCAATTGACTGGCAAGCTCCTTTGCTATCTTGAGCAAGTCCAATTCCTGAGAAAGTTAACTCAGTATTCTTATTTACATTTGCTCTAAGACAATAATCGACTTTATCGTAAGAGATACGAAAGGCCAAAGAAAGTCTTGGTCCACATAATCCGAACGAATGAATCATATCAATCTTGTCTGCCGCAAATTTTTGTTCATGTAAGTACTTAACAACGTGGCCTAAAATCTCATCACGATTTGTATTAATACTTACCTGATCATTAAAGGAAGCTATTTTAGTGCGCCCCTCATCTTCCTTGTACCAACAAGTGTCGTTATTAACAGAAGTTAATGCTCCGGCGTAAATAAATTTACTAAGTAGTAATGAAAATAAAGATATAATTATTTTGTTCATAAACTTTCATCGGTATTTAAAGCGCAATATTTAGTGTAGACTTTAGTCATGACAGGCAATCAGTTGGAAATTCAATTAATAGAGAAAGTTACTCGGTCATTTTACGAGAAGGCCATTAATGACGTATTCATCGGCTATCACTTTCGAAAGATAACTGCTAATAGCGCTCCACTCTCAAGCATTGATGATTTTCAAGAGCATCTCGTTAATATAAATGCTTTTTGGCAGGCACAATTGCTAGGAATAAAATTTCCTCGTCCTGCGGCACACTTACTTGAGGCACATGAGTACTTAAATATTCATATGGGAGAGCTTGGTCGTTGGGTAATGCTTTTTAAAGAAACATTAAATGAATATAGACAGCAATCCCCTGAGTTTATCAATTCTTGGGAAGTAAAAATTGATGCATTCCAGACGGGCTTTAAAAAGTACTTCTTTAAGGCCTGATAAAGTATAGAGCGTAACGGAGATCGATATGTTAAAACTTGAAACTAATTTTCAAAACTTAACACTTAACTCATTTCCAACTAAGCTAGCACTTATGTGTATCTTACTACTTGTTGTTGGGCTTGGAAGTTACTTAACATTCAATAATAAGCTTGCTCAAAAAGATCTACTTCTATTTCTCTTCACACCCATTGTCGTCTTATCCTTAATAAAATACCGACACTTGGAAATGAGCAAACCGAGAAATACTGCAAGATTAGTCGCTCGCTCATTGCTAAGAAAACAAATCACACAATTTGGACTTGATGAAATTGAACGTGTAGAGCTTTTGAAAACCAAAGGCGCCACAGCTTCTAATCATGCAATTCAAATACGATTAAATAATAACAAGAGTTTTCAAATCACAAGTAGTGACTTTATAGGTGCTAATAAAAAACTAGAACAATACTATGAAGAGATTAGGCAGTGGTTAAAGTAAGTGAGGTTTAATTACACTCTTGTCTTGTCTTAGGACTTTTCGCCTTATAAACCTGTTTAACAAAATCAACAAGAACAGGCTCATCTGCAACGTCATCAAAGAGCCAATTACGAGCATAATATTGACCAAGCTTATAAGCGGCCAAACATGCTTCATTAGATGATAAGTACTGGACAACAATCATTTCAACTAGTCTCACCTTAAAGCGCTTAGGAGAGCCTTCAATACAGCCGGCCGGATAATCCTTGCAGTCAAGGTGTCTCTCCTTCTCCTTCACACTAAGGCGAACTTCTTCAATTGTATTGTCGAATTTATAGGCCATATCAAACATTTCCAAAGGCGTATAAATATCCTTTTCAGAACATGAGGAAGTAATAAGTGAAGTTAATAGAAGAAAGAAAATGCTAATATGTTTAAACATATTAGCATTTTATCATTTAACGGCGTCTGCCGCGAGAAGTTTTTGAAGTACGAGAAGGTGTACGTCCACCTGTGCGAGATGTTGATCTCGTCGTCGTTTTTGAAGTCTTTTTCTGTGGTGCTGGCCCACGTCTAGCAACTTTCTTTGCAACCTTTTTGGCTCCCGATTTCTTTGCCATCGACTTAAGAAAGATTGGATCAATCTTCAAAGTATCTTGATTCTTAATGGCATCATTAATTTGCCCAATAAGTTTTTGATCTTTCTTAGTTACAAAGTTATAGACACTTCCGGCCCTTCCAGCACGACCTACACGTCCCGAACGGTGAATATAATAAACTGCTTCAAATGGAAGATCGTAATTTAGTACCCATTGCAGAGTCTTAATGTCGATCCCACGGGCCGCCATATCAGTAGTGATAAGAATACCACCAGTTGATTTAAACTTTTTAAAATTCTCACTTCTTTCTTTTGCAGTAATATCACCATGAGAAACATAAAGGTTTTTATGAAGTTTTGCTTGCTTCATATAGTTATAAACTTCTACCGCCTTCTCTTTTTGGTTAACAAAAATAATCCCACTGCCCTTTGCTTCTTTTTTAACGAAAACATCAAGCATGGCATTCTTCTCTGTATATTCGAGAGCAATATTGAAAGTTTCAATAGTTTGAGAAAGTCCGTGTGAGCCAACTAGGCTTACTGATTTAAATTCCATACCTGAGAAGAAGTCGGCCTTTAGCATATCAAAGTCATCGGCCATCGTTGCAGAAACAAGGCATGCTTGGTACGAAGACGTAAGATGACGACGAATGGCCTTAAGCTCACGCATAAATCCCATATCAAGAAGCTGGTCGGCTTCATCAATAATTAGATACTCAAGTTCATCTAGACGGATCTCTTTTTTCTCAATCATTGATTTAATTCGGCCAGGGCCTCCAATAAGAATATCAAAAGTTTGTTTTTTAAGTGTACTTACCTTCTTGCCTTTTTCACCACCAAGGGCAAGACGAACACGCATCTTTGCATGGTGAGAAATCTTCTTACACTCATCAGAGACTTGCATCGCAAGCTCTTTAATTGGTAGAAGAATAATCGCGCGAGGCGAGCCTGCCTTTTGATTTTTTATGTCTGCTTCTGTTTCTTTTAGCTTTTGAAATAGTGGTAGAAGATAACTTAGTGTTTTACCACTACCAGTTTGGGCCTGTACTTGTAGGTTGTGACCTTCTAGAAACTGAGGAATTGCTTCAGCTTGTACTTCAGTTGGTTTTGTTAGTTTATTCTCTTTAAGGAAACCTGCAAATAGGTCCATATCAACAATATCAACAAATTCTTTTGTGTTTTTTGCCATTTTATACTCTCCTAAATAGACATATCCACTCACGGTCCCCTGGCCTAACGTGGACAAAATAAAAAAGGGGATCAATTTGATCCCCGATATTTAACACAATGTTTCTTAAATTAGAAGTGAAGTCTGAAGTTTACAGAGTGAATTGTCGAGATTTTCACACCTTTTACTTCAGAAGTGATTGGTTGCTTAAGAGAATACATGAAATCCATGAATCCAAGCTTAACTCTTGGAGTTAGAGTTAGGTGTTCAGAGTCAACCATCCCTCTTACTGTAACAGCTAGTCTCTCCTTCCAAACATGGAACATTAGATCAGTACCAGCATAAACTCCATCAGCAAAATCATAACCATCTCTCATGTGGAAACCTACGAATGGACGAAGTCTCATATTTGAAAGATTAAAGCTATAATCTGTGTGCATACGGTAGCCAATTTCTGGCTCATACAATGGAAGATAACCTTCATCATTTTCAATCACTGTTGCAAGAGCAATATCTTGGATCTTAAACATCGTTCTGAAATTTGATAGCCAGTGGAAACCATAAGTAATGTCGGCCATCGCATAAAGAGTCATATTTTGATCAAGGTTTTCAGTATCAATTACATCACCGTCACCAGCAATTGCATCTTGATCAAGAACACGTCTTACGTCAGCTCTATATAAACCATATAGAGAAAATGAACCGAAGTGTCTCTCATTCTTATAATCAAAGTTTAAACCAGCAGTAACGTCTGCCTTAACATATGCATCGATAATTGGAGCAGTTGAACCTGAACCAGCAAATGGAATAGCTTCACCACCAAGGGCATCTCTTAGGGCCGTTTCTTCTTCAGTACTTAAACCTAGTGTCGCTGCTAAATCTGTAACATTTTGGTAACCCGCTGTACCACCGATAATGTCATTTAATACACCTTGTGTGATTTTATCTTGAAGAACTGTTTTAAGTTCAGCATCACCAGGAACTGCAGAGATGAAAGTATCAATCATGATATCCTCTTCACCAATTCCAATTAGTGATCCAACATTTACACCTAGCCTAACACTTGGACTAATTGTCCCTTTAAAAGCATTAAATGATGGAAGTGGAACACCTACTTCTACATTCAGTCTAAGGTTTTGTTCAGTATCAGCATAAGCTGAAAGAACATCAGCAGCTGCTTGATCTGGGTCAGCAGCATCTGAAGCATCAGATACATCACCAACAAGTTCCATTAGATCCGTATTAGCATAAACAGACATATCAATAAGAAAGTCATGTCCTGGTTCTCTTAGAAACTCTTGAGTTTGGAATTTGTCTTCCATTAGGCGAAAGCGTTCCTGTACATTGTAATCTGCATCGGCCGCAAAAGCCACTTGTCCTGCTAAGAGCGTAGCAAACGTCGCTCTTACTAAAAAAGATTTTTTCATCTATTTGTCCCCTTCCGTGGTTAAATCTTCTTAATTCTCTTTACCAATATTAACACGGAATCAATTCTAAAAATTAGTAGGAAAATTTATATAATCCCTTTAAAATAAAAAGGAATTTAATTGAAAATTAACAAAGGTTGACTATGCAAGTTGGTTTTATCCACAGCAACTCTAACGAAAATCAAGAAATCACAATCTCAAATAAAGAGTTTTTTTTTAAAGAAGAAAATAATGAACTCATTATTTCTGAAAACGGTGGTAGCATAAAAGTTCATGTCGATGACGATTGCCTAGTTTTAAAATTAATTCAAAAAATACAAGACGCTAAATTACAAGATACTCCACTGCAAGAAGGATCAACTTACTTCATGGAGATTGGAGAAAAACTTAGCTACAAAAGTAGCGAATTTAAACTCAAGTCTCTATCTCTTGAAAAACAACTTCCTGATGAATTTGATATTGCCTCAGCAAATGATGAGGATGATCTTGAATTTGATGACTTAAGTAATTTTGCCACGAATGAGCAAGAAGAAAGCGTTGAAGAAATAAAGGCCCAAACACAAGGGCATACACCTTCGTTTGAAATGACAAGTAGTGATATGCTTAATAGAGATGAGTCAGATGACGAATCAGATAGCGATGAAGATGATATCTCCTTTGTCATTGATACAAATGGTGATCAGCCTTCACAACCTCGAATGAAAGAAGACACTGACTCCTTAAGTATTACTCAAGTTCTAAACGTTGCCCGTCTTCAAAGTGCAGAGGCAGAGCAAAGTAAGAAGTCGGTAAAATCTAATGAACACGTAAGCCGACCACTTACGAGTCAAAAAAAGAAGAAAGCGAAGAAGAAAAAAAAGAGTACTAAATCAACGAATAAAGACTCTGATCTAAAACTTGGTGTTGCCCGTGACTACGAAGGTGCGAAGATCAGAAAAGCACAACAAAAAAAGAAAAAAATTAAACAGTCTGAAGGAAAACTAGTAGGCCCTTTTACTCGCTTCGTTAGTGCATTAACACTCGTCTTTGCAACAACGATAGTTTCAACTCAGATTGATGTTGAAGCAATAGAGAGCCTAAGTGACAAACTCGCAACTCTACTAAATTCAGAAATTGCAAAATTTGTCGAATTTAGTGTAAGCCCAGATATTGCAAAAATTGTAATTGTACTTTTTGGTATTCTATTTATTTCAAATTTAATTCTAAGTGTTTCACCAACCCTTTTTATTAGTGGTGCAACAACAACAGGATCATTTCTTACAAAAAGAGCAAAAGCTGTTCTTAGAACTCCACTAGATCTTATTGCTCACCTTATTCCATTATTTGAGCTCCCTGTTATCTTTGATTCACCATCTCTTAAAGAATTGATCACTCAAGGGCGAATTACTTATCGTATAAAGGGATTTAAGTTCATCTCACTTATCAACTTAGCAATCTTTACAATGCTAGTAATTGGTTATCCTATTATTCAGGAAAGCTTTTCGGACACGCCTGTTCCTAAACAAATCAATGTGCCAAAAGAGCTAGGTAAACGACCGCTGAAAATTAAAGAGGTTTTAGTTTCAAAAAAATTCTCTCAGGAAAATATTATCTTAAGAATTGCAGGGCAAAGGCCAAGCTACTTTATCATCAATAAAGAAACAGCAAATACATATGTTTTAAAATTAACAGATGAAATGTCGTTTAGAAATTTTCAAAAAAGCTTTAGCTCAATTCCATTCTTCAAGTATCGCTATCCTTATTTAAGCTCTTTCTATAAAGATGAAAAATCGAGCTATTTAACGCGAGAAGATTTTGGAAAATTATTTTGGGCCGGAGAGATCATCAAAGGACGATCGACAAAAGATTTAGTTCATGTTGACCTACTTGCCATTGGCCAATCAAAGAAGGCCTTTGCAGAGTTTAAAATGAACTATAAGCAATATCGTAACTTAAATAAATTCACGTCTTTCTATAGAAGCAATCTTGATGAAGTCTATCTCTATATTTCAGATGACTCAGTTATGCAATTCTCAAAGGTTGGCGGCAATATGAAATCAAGTGAACTTGAAGGCCTAACATTCTTAGCAAAGCCAAAAGTTAAGATTGAATATATTGATAGTGTTGAAAAGGCATTTCTCGGTACAAATAAATCAATTTTAATGAGTCAACTTGACGAGATCAATCAGCTCGTTTCAATTAAGGATAACGGAGAGAACCGTGCTTCATTTACAAAATTTGCCCGAGATCTGGCCAAATTTTTACAAGGTAGCACAAATACTGTTGGACAAGAAGCAGCAAAAGAAATATTAAAGCTAAGTACTTTAAATAATTAAAGTTAGTAGAAATATTTCAACAGTCGAGTTACGACAAAGGGTGATCTATGCGCATTCAAGATCAAGTCAAAGAACACTTCAAATTCAAAGTTGTCCACGAAGATAAGAATTCAGGAGCAAGAGCAGGTGTTATCACTACTCCTCATGGTGAAATTCCAACTCCAGTATTTATGCCAGTTGGTACGCACGGTGCAATTAAAGCACTACCACCAAACTTCCTAAAGGATCTGGACACTAAAATTATTCTTTCAAATACGTACCACCTTCACTTATCACCAGGTTCAAAACTGGTTGAAAAAGCAGGTGGACTACATAAGTTTATGAATTGGGATCGTCCAATTCTTACAGACTCAGGTGGATTCCAGGTTTTCTCACTTCAAAGAAAGGCCATTAAAGAAGAAGGAGCTGAGTTTAAGGACCATAAAGGTAAATCAATTATGCTCTCTCCAGAGACATCAATTCAAATCCAACAAGAGCTTGGATCAGATATCATGATGGCCTTTGATGAGTGTATTCCATACCCAGCGACTCGCGAGTATACAAAGAATTCAATCGATCGTACTCACCGCTGGCTAGATCGTTGTATTGATGCTTGGACAAATCCAAAGCAGGCCCTTTTTGGTATTATCCAAGGTTCTACTTACGATGATTATAGAGATGAGTGTCTTGATGAACTTGTTAAGCGCGATCTTCCAGGTTATGCCATTGGTGGTGTATCCGTAGGAGAAGGGCCTGAGCTTATGGAAAAAATCGTTAAGTACACAGGGCCTAAGATGCCAAAAGATAAACCACGCTACGTTATGGGCGTTGGTAATCCAGAAGACCTATGTATGATCTGGGAATATGGAATTGATATGAGTGACTGTATCATTCCAACAAAATTTGCACGTGGTGGAACGCTATTTACGAAACGTGGAAAGATTAGAATTCGTCACAAGAACTATCGTCGTGACTTCTTCCCTATTGAGCCAAATTGTAAGTGTTACTGTTGCCAGAACTTCACTCGTGCCTATGTTAAGCACCTTTTTGATTCAAATGAGATCCTAGGACAAGTTCTAGCGACAATGCACAATATTGAATTCTATAAGAATATGGCAGAAGAAGCTCGTGAAGCAATTTTAGATAATCGCTACAACGAGTGGAAAACTGAATTTTTAAAAAATTACAATAAAGATGATGGTGCTAAAAACTAAAAAATAAAACCATATAGAGGGACATTTCGGTGTCCCTTTTTCTTATAAACTTTTCACATTTCTAGACCCAAAAAATAATCTAAGCTAAAACCCTACTATGGGGAAGATCAAGATAATTCTTATACTTACATTGATATTGTTTTCTAATCTAACAATGGCCAAACGCTACGTTGGTGGAGATGAATGGAGTAGGCCAAGGGTTACAAAGAAGCTCTTTCAAACACTTGATACAAACACAAAGAGCTTAGTTCTTCGTACCGCCAAGGTCGTTAACAAAATAAAGAGAAAAATTGGAACTGCTTTTCTTTACCAAGAAGAACTTGAGCATTATATCTTTCTCACTAATTATCATGTAATAAGTGGCGAGAAAGAATGTAGCGAATCCTCCCTTTTACTCATTAATGAAGGCCACAATAAGATAGTAGCAAAGTGTGATCGTGTTATAAGCATAGGCTCAATTAAATCAGGTAGCGATTATCTTTACTTTCGAATTAAGAAAAGTGAGAAGCTAAACTTTCTCTCAAAACTTCCATCGCTTAATACTAAATTTTCAAATCCTGTAGCTGGAGATCCTCTCGTAACTGTTGGTTTTGGTGGTGGCAAGGCCGATCTGAGAAGGTATGATGCTAAGATAGCACAAGATACTGACTGCATTTATCTTACAGGGAATATGGATATTAGATTCAACAAGGATAAGGTAAGAGATGTTTTCTTTACTGCCTGTGATGCTCAATCCGGAGATTCCGGAAGTGCTATTATGAATCGAGATACAGGAGAGATCATCGGACTCTTCTTTGGTGTAGCTGATCAAAATAGAAAGAATCCTCTATCAACCCAAGAGATTTGGGATAACCTAGGAAGCGATTACTTAGAGTTTTACACTAACTCTTCCATGTCAATTGATCTAAGAGCGATTTCTTTGAAATAAAAAAGGAGCACTTAGTACTCCCTTTTCTTTATTAATTAATTATTTGCTTGATTAACAGCGCTTGAAATAATTTTGGTTAGCTTTTGTAGATCTTCAAATTTCACATTATGGAAAAGAGAAATTCTAAATTGATTCTTTCCTAACTTTCTGTACGAATCAATTCCGTTAACTGCATTTTGTTGCTCAAGTACTTTAATGAGTGCTGCAGCTTCATACTTATCATCGATATTAATCGTCGCAACAGAAGTTGAACGATACTTCTCATCAGAAACGTATGTCTCAAGAAAGCTTTCTTCCTTTGCCCAGCCGTAAATCATATCAGCTTTCTTGCGTGCAAGTTCTACTGCATTCTTTTCTCCGCCTTGAGAATTCATAAGCTTTACCTGCTCATTTAAGTAGAAAAGAGTTGAGATACTTGGTGTATTATAAGTTTGATTCTTAAGAGAGTTATCAATAGCAACAGTCCAATCCATAATACCAGGAATATAGCGATCAGTCTTTGCAATCTCTGCAGCACGCTTTAGTGCTTTCGGTGACATAATAGCGACAAAGAGACCACCTTCAGATGCGAAAACTTTTTGCGGTGAAAAGAAATAGCAGTCTACTTTAGTTAGATCAAGAGGAATTTGCCCTGCACCACTTGTTGCATCCACAGCGACAAGTGTCTCATCATTAACACTTGGGATTGTCGTCGTTTGAACACCTGTAGAAGTTTCATTAAGAGTAAAACAAATCATGTCAGCATCAGCATGAGCATCTGAGCCTTGTGGCTCACAACCTTGGCCATACTCACTTGCAATTTCCTGTGCTTCAATCCATGGAATTGCATGATGTGACTTAAACCATTTATTTGAGAATTCACCACATGTGTAGTGAACACTTTTTTTATTAACGAGACCAAGACCGATCATATCGAAAAGAAAAGTTGCTCCACCGTTTCCTAAAACGACTTCATAACCTTCAGGTAAGTTGTAGAAATTTTTTAATCCCTCTTGTACTTCTTTTACAAGATTTTTCACTGCCGGTTTTCTGTGAGAAGTCCCAAGTAGCGTTGCTTTTGTATCAGCAAGTCTTTGAACGAATTCAGTTGGAACAAGTGATGGCCCAACACCAAAGCGTGGATCACTAGGAATTAATTCATTAGGTATCTTATAATTTTCGAACATATTTAAAATCCTTTTTAAGTTTCTTTAAATCTCTTGGCATTTTAAATAAAATGCCAGTATTTGGAAACAAATAAGAAGTTGTCAAAGCTTGAAAACTTCTTAACAATTATTACATGAAAGCAGCCCATTCTTTACTTCTGTGCATTATATGCATACTTCCATTTTCTATAAAGGCACAGGAACTTAATATTCCTGGCGAGTTCTCACTTGGTGTTGGGAATTTGACGAAATACGTCGGTAAAATTCAAACCGATATTGATGGCGGGAGAAATTACTTCACTTTCAATCCATTTATCAGGGCCAATTATCGCACAGATATTGCTTGGGAAAAAAAGCTAAATATTGAAACAGGTTTAACTCTTCCAAAATCGAGTGAAGATAGTGCAGTAACTGTTACAAACCTTTGGATTCATGCACTTATCGAACACACCTTCAATCAAAGCTTTAGAGTACAAGCAGGAGTTGGTATTTTCTTTACCTACACAGCAATGGATGGAAAAATGCAAACTCTTGGCAATGGAACATCAACACAACAATTCTACACACCGGATGATTACCAAACAGCAGTTAATAATATTGTCATTCTTGGTGCAGATTACCTCTTCAATAAGACTTACTTTGTAAATGGACAATTAAGCGTCTTCAACCTTGAAGATGGTGATGAGCGCGCATTTAGTTATGCATTATCTCTTAACTATACTTTTGGAAATAATTAATGAAATTTATAATAAGCTTACTTCTTTCAACATACACCTTAGCATTTACGATCAACGCAAATATTCCTATTCGCTTTGCAAGTCCAGAAATTCGTGTCGATATAGCGGATAATGCTTGCGCAAATATTACAGACTCTGCTGATGAAATCATGGATATGGTAGAGATTGCAGTTAGTGATTATTGGAATAAGATTGCGACAAGTAGTTTACACCTAAAAGGTGGCGATATCTTAACGGTTAACAATGATTATACAACTGAACAAATCTGTGCTGCAGGAGAAGCTGGTTGTGTCAGCCAAGTACCAAGTACTAACACACAGATTCTGATCGTTTGTAATAGTAATAATACAGTTTTTACTTCCACAGGAATTTTAGCTGTAACACTACCAAATAATCTAAACGGAACAGTTATCCAAGGCTCTGTCATTGGCCTAAATGACATTGCAGGAACTCGCTACAACGACCAGACAAGGGCCCAGAAGATTGCTCTTTTTGCCCATGAAATCGGACATGCCTTTGGCCTTGGCCACTCTTCAAAAGAAAGCTCACTTATGTACTTTAGAAACCTCACAGGTAGAGAAACGATTGGGCAAGACGATTGGGATGGTGCCACTTACCTTTATCCTAAGGAACAAATACCAATGTGTGGCTCAATTGCACCGATAAAAGATAGTGCCAAGTATGATGGCCATATTTATGAGGATATTGAGAAAAAGATAAGTACGGAATTTTCTGAACACCCGCCAGCAAAGGATTCCGCCGCCTTGATCGCAGGGCTGTGCATGCTATTATTGGTCTTAGTTTCAACAAAGAGATTTGCGCAAGCAAAAATTTATTAACAAAAGATAATATTTACTAAAGTATTATCACTAAGTACCGATAATCACATTATGGAATCAAAGTCAGGTAAATTTATTATTGGAATTCTCATTATTTTCTTATTTAAGATTGCTGTTGCAGATAATATGAGGGATTCCAAGTCGCAAAAAGTAACAATTTCAGTTCTTAAGTAAGTGCTAATTTCGTAAAGTGCTCTCCTCTTTTGACGTAATTTGCATACTGATCAAAAGAAGGAAACGCTGGAGAAAATAGAACGACACTTGTGCTAAAGCCTGCTTTAAAAATCTCATCCAAATTTTCAAAATACTCAGATTCAATTTCAAAATTTGATTCACTTAGAACCTTTCCAGATTCACCAAAGAAGAGAATCTTCTTAATCTGACTCTTAAAAGGAAGAAGCTTCTCAAGCTGGTTATCACCATGACCACGAAGCTGACCGCCAATGATCAGCTCAACTTCCCCTAACTCCTTCACACCGTTTAAGGCCGTAAGAGTTGCCTCCCAATTTGTGGACTTGGCATCATTAAAGAAATAGCGTCCTTCTTGCGTGTGTCTTATCATCTGCAAGCGGTATTCCACACCACCAAAGACTTCACAGGCATTTTGAAATGCCTTGATATTGCCAGTAAAGGCATCCCACATAAGATAGACAAAGTATGTATTGACGAGATTGTGTTCACCGTAGATTTTAAGTGAACCAATATCAATAACCTCAGAAAGCTCTTCTTTAACCTTAGCAATAGAGAGATCAAGTTGATGCTCGTTGCGAATTGGGTATTCATTTTTAACTTCTAAATTATTCGGTAAGAATCCAATTCCTTCATTGGCCATATTCTTAAAGATTTCGAATTTATCAAGTGCATATGATCTTAGATCATCATAGCGTTCACCGTGGCTGAAAGTCAGGTTTAAGATTCCCGCAACATCACACTGAAATTCTTCAATGAGATTTAGTTGAAAACTTGAAAGCTCTAGAATAATACCTTGGGCAGGTTCACGCTCTCCACTCATGCGCTCATAGATATAGTCACAAAATGGTGTTCCAATATTACCACCAACAAAGTAGTCACCAGTTGGATCCTGCTTGCCACATTCTTCAAGGAAAGAGACAACTGTTGTCTTACCATTTGTTCCTGTCACTCCAAGAATTGGTGCATCAGCAAATTTATAAGCAAGTTCAATTTCACACCATATTGGGCATGATGCTTTTGAAAATAATGGCAACTCCTTAGACATCCCCGGTGAGAGAATAATCAGATCCATCTCCCCTAGCATATCGGCAGCTTCATCTTGAGGAAGTCTCGCCTTAATACACGTCGAATCTTCAAAGGCAGGCCACTTATCAATAGGTCCTTGATTAACTAAATAAATATCCTTACCTAGGAAGGCCAGCAAGCGAAGTGCTGAAACTCCAGAAACCCCAAGGCCTACAACAGCTATCTTATTATACTTATTTAACGATTCATTGATGATCATATGACTATTACCTTCCAAAATATGGATAAAAGTGCTACATTGCTGTGCATGAATTATCAGCAGCTTTTTTTAAATCTTGCCACTATTTTAAGGCCATACACTAAGCTATGGCAAAGAGAAGTTCTCCAAGCATGGCGCGCTGGAGAAATCGACGAGCTGTATCCTGAAGAATTCCTCACACCTCTAAAAAAGCTTACTCACGAAGAACTCTATGAGATGGACTGTCTTCGCGATTACTCGAAATTAGAAGATGGCCCCTTAAAAACTTTACTATGCTCTCTTAGAGAAAATGAAGTTTATGAAACGGTGGATGAAGAACTCATTCGCGGCGTGGATGAGCTTCCGAGTTGGGCATTTAATAAAGTTAAGGGAAAGAAGCAAGACGAAATTTTAATCATTGCAAATTTTCTTAAGAAACTTAGAAATAAGGAAGGCGATTTTAAGCATACTGTTGATATTGGCGGTGGTGTTGGTCATCTTTCGCGCACCCTTGCCCACTACTTTGGCATGGAAATGATTAGCCTTGATATTAATAGTGAATTTCAAGAAATTGGAAAAAATCGTTTAAAAAAGTACCCAAGGCCAGACCTGGCAAAGGACGTAAACTTCATCAATCATGATTTTAGTATTGATCTTGATGGAGATGAGAATGCGCGTATTTTTTGTAATGACTCTTTCTCCCTAGGACTTCACACTTGTGGCTCTCTTGCGGTTAAGCATATGCAGGTGGCAAGTAGAAATCAAACTCGTGGACTTCTAAATTTTGGTTGTTGCTATAATAAACTTGAACCAAGTAAGCATATTAATATTTCAAATTATGCAAAAGAAATTGGGCCACTAGAGCTTGAGAGTAATAGCTTAACTTTGGCAACTCGCGGCCATCAAAGCATGAGCCTCGAAGAATTCGAGCAAAAGAAAAAAGTTAAGAACTATCGCTATTGCCTTCAAATCTACATTGATAGTGTACTAGGAAGTGATATTGATGTGATCTCAATTGGTGATGCTCATAAAAGACTCTATGCTAAATCCTTTAGTGAATACGCTATTTCAAAGCTAACAGAAAACAATATTCCAATTAATTTAACAGCACAGCAACTTGATGAACTCTATGCAAAAAATCAAGAGTTATTAGAAAAGCTCTTCTTTGCCAATATTGTTCGCTGGCAGTTTGGCCGTGCTCTTGAGCTTTACCTTCTCTATGATCGTGCTATCATGTTACAAGAGCGAGGCAAAGAAGCAAAACTAATGGCATTCTTCAATGAAGTAGAGTCCCCTCGAAATATTGGAATTTGGTATCATGAACGTAAGCAATCATAGAGATAAAAAGACAGTACTTATCACGGGCGCAACAACAGGTATGGGTAAGGCCTTTGCTGACTATTTTGCCTCTCTTGGATACGACCTCTATCTTCATGGCCGAAACCTTACTCTTCTCGATCAAAATGCTAAAGAGTACCGAGAGAAATACCAAGTAAATTGTGAGATCATTATTAAGGATCTGTGCGAAAGTGAAGCTTGTGAATACGTAATCTCTAAGATCAAAGAACCTTTGTCATACCTTGTTAATAATGCAGGCTTTGGAGTAGCTGGAAAATATCCTGAAACAGATATTGAAAAACAAGTAAGCATGCAAAGAGTACATGTCGAAGTACCAATGCGCTTAAGCCATCACTTTTTACAGCAAAAAGAAGAACTTAAAATAATCAATATCGCTTCACTCTATGCCTTCTTCCCTGTTCCAAGACAAAGTGTCTATGCGGCCTCAAAGAGCATGATTCATTCATTTAGCTTGGCCCTAGGAAGAGATCTTAGCGGGACAAACAAACAAGTTATTTCAGTTTGCCCTGGACTTGTTTACACTCAATTTCGAATTAACCAAGGCAAGGCCGAAAAGCAGCACTTCAGTGGTATTTCATCAGAGCAAGTGGTGAATGAGACGATAGGCGCACTTAGCAAAAACAAATTTTATATTGTCCCAGGTTTTCTAAACAAAATCTTCAAAACCCTATTAACCACTATACCTCACACACTTACACTGAGAATAATTGAGCGCGTCAACACAGGGCGTGGTTACTAAAAATACCTTACACCTCTAGTCAGATATACATTTCCCTATTAAACTAGGGCCCACACAACACACAAATTTTTGAAAATTAAGAGGACTCCATGCAAACAACAACTGTTAATATCAATGATATTAAACTTAATAGTGAATACCTAAGAACAAATACTGATGTTGATACATTAAAAATCAGTATCGAAAATATTGGTCTAATTAATCCTCTAACAATTAATAAAGATAATGAATTACTAGCAGGTGCTAGAAGATATCAAGCACTCAAAGAACTCGGTATTGAAGAGATTCCTGTTCACGTAGTTGATAGACAAAGCCTTGAGCAAGAACTTATTTCAATTGATGAAAACTTAGTGAGAAGACCACTTGATAAACTTGAATTTGAAAAGTGCCTTAATCGTGGGCGCGAAATATTTGAAGAGCTTAATCCGACAGCGACTAAGATTGAAGTTGATGTAATCGCAACAACAACAGAAGAGAAGAAGCTGGAAAAAGCTAAAGAAGAGCAAGATCAAGATTCATTTGCTGCCATTACTGCACAAAAGACTGGTCTTTCAAAGAGTGTTATTAAAGGAGCAATCAAAAGAGATGCTCTTGCTTCAGAACATGTTAAGAAAGCACGCCAGCTTGGTCACATCAATGCAAGTGTAACAAATGAAATCATCAAATTAGACAAGGAAGTGCAAGATAGCGTTCTTCCAATGATTGCAGATAAGACAGTAAAAGAAGTAAAGCAAATCGTTGCAGCTGCAAAACGAGGTGGAGTTCAAGAAGCAGAACAGGAAATGGAGACAATGGAGCCATTACCAGCTGAATACGCACACCTTAGAAACCTATCAAAGAGAATGAATAAAAACCTTACTCGAATTCTTTTAGAAGAATTAACTTATGAAGGTAAAGAAGCAGACTCAATTATGAAAGAGCTTAGAAAGATGCAAGAAAATCTTGAGCGCTTTTTTAACATGGGAACGACATCAAATCATACATCTTCTGCAGAAGTACAAGATGAAGATATCGTGGCGGAGCCTACAGTTGTACTTGAAGAAGGACAACAAGAGTTCAATCCTGAATATTCTCTTTAATAAAAACCACTTTACAAAAAATTGACAATATAACGCTTTAAGCAGATGACGAATTACTTGGTCATCTGTTTAAAGTTTCGTTATGATTATTGTCATGAAATTAATCAAAGAAAACACTCTCTTCATTATGTGGATTGTTGCAGTACTTGCAACAGCTGGCTCGCTATTTTTTAGTGTGATCATGGAATTTGTTCCATGTGCACTTTGTTGGTGGCAAAGAATTGCAATGTATCCTCTTGCGGCCATATTATTAATTGGCTTCTATCAAGATGATAAGCGCAGCATACTTTATAGTGCACCATTCATTTTTGCAGGCTGGCTCATTTCGATTTATCACAATCTTGTCCAGCTTAAAGTCATTCCTGAAAGCGCTAGCCCATGTGTTAGTGGTGTGCCGTGTTCAGAAAAATGGATTAATTGGTTTGGTTTCATCTCAATCCCAATGCTGGCATTCTTTGCTTTTACAATTTTATTATCACTATTCTTATTAGAAATTTATAACAACAAGGAATTTTTAAATGCAAAAAAGTCATAAGATCATAGCTGCGATTATTACAGTTATTGCAGTATTTGCTATTAGTGCAACATTTTACAAGAAACAGCAGGCGGCCAAACTAGGCTTTATGGCCAATGAAAACCACAAGCTATTTGTACGTGATTACTCTCCATCAATGGGACCAGATAATGCAAAGGTTGTTCTCGTAGAATTTCTAGATCCGGAATGTGAATCATGTCGTGCGTTTTCTCCATATGTAAAAGAAATCATGAATAAATATGAAGGTAAGGTAAAACTAGTCGTTCGCTACGCTGCATTTCATAAGAACTCTGCATATGCAATCTCAATTTTAGAAGCCGCAAGAAAACAAGGAAAGTATTGGGAAACACTTGATCTATTATTTAAAAGTCAGCCAGCATGGGGAAATCATCATAACCCGAGACCAGATCTTATTTGGAACTACCTTACAACTCTTGATTTAGATATCGACAAAATTAAGAGTGATATGCATGATCCAAAGTTTATGGAATGGATTAGACAAGATGCTGAAGACGGTAAGGCCCTTGGAGTTCGTGGTACACCAACATTTTTTATCAACGGCAAGCCACTAGAGCGCTTTAGCTACCAACAACTTGAATTACAGATCCGAGAAGAATTAAATAAATAACATGCATACATTTGCCAACTCCCACTTTCTAAAATTAATTGAAGATAGTGGGAGTGCATGCCCTCAAAGAGGCTGGGAGCCTGTCCACATTGAGGGAGAAAATAATCAACTCATCTCCTATATAAAATCTCACAGCTATGGTGAATATATCTTTGATTGGGCCTGGGCAGATCTTTATCACCGTATGGGAATTGAATACTACCCAAAACTAATTCATGCCATCCCTTTTACACCAGTAAATAATAGTAAATTCACTCAAGAATTTGATAGTAAACTTCTAACGAAGTCTTTTGATATGTATCAAGGACTCGAGCTATCAAGTGAGCACTACTACTTTACAGATGAGAGCTATCTTGAACTTAAGGAGCTTGGTTTTTTTAAGCAAATCACAACACAGTATCATTTTATTAACGAATTCGAATCGTTTGACGACTATCTTTCTAAACTTAAAAAGAATAAAAGAAAGAGTATTAAGAAAGAGCGCAAGGCCTGTCACTCTTACGATATTGAGATAAAAAAAGTTTTCGCTAAAGAGCTTTCATCAGATGAGCTTAAGCAAATTTATGGTTTATATCTAACAACAATTGATAAGAAATCGGCTTACGCCTATCTTACACTTGCCTTCTTCTTAGGTTTAAACACACTAGATAATTGTTTTTTTCACCTCGCCTATAAAGAAGACTCAATTATTGCAATGGCGCTCTTTTTTGAATCTGAAACAAAACTCTACGGACGCTACTGGGGAATTCACCCTCTACACCAACACAATTTCGAATTTCTCCACTTTGAAATGTGTTACTACAAAGCAATTGAGTATACGATTGAAAATAACCTAGCGATCTTTGAAGCTGGTGCTCAAGGAGAACAAAAGCTCTATCGTGGCTTTAGGCCAGTGGAGATTGAGTCATGGCACCATTTAAAAAATGTACAATTACATGAAGCGATTGCCAATCATGTACATAATCAAAACTTGAGTGTGAAAAAATATCATGAGGATTTAAAGGGACTACTTCCTTTCAAAAGTAGTCCCTAAGTTTTTAATTAATTGTAAACTGAGAATCTTTATAATCAATCTTTAAGTCTTTTTCTTCTAGGTCATGTGCCATTATCTCTTTTGATAAAGGCCTAGTAACGAGTCTGTTAAAGATTGATGCCAGAGGTCTTGCTCCATAGGCTTCGCTATACCCTTGCTCATTAAGTTTCGCACGTACACTTTCAGATAGATCAACTTTAAGTTTACGTCCAAGAAGTCTCGAGTTAAGTAAGCGTACTTGCTTATCAATTAGCGAGTTCATAATTGAGCGATCAAGAGCATTGTATGTCAGAACAGCATCAAGACGTCCCAACACTTCTGGTTTAAATGCCGTTTCTACTTCTTTCGCATTTGTAGTGACAAGAATAATCGTATTTTTAAAATCAATCGTGCGACCTTTGTTATCTGTGAGCCTTCCATCGTCGAGAATCTGTAACAAGATATCGCCAAAATCATGATGGGCCTTTTCAATTTCATCAAATAGGATCACTGAATAAGGGTGACGTCTTACTGCTTCAGTTAGAACACCACCCTCTTCATAACCAATATAACCAGGGGCCGCTCCAATGAGCTTACTCACAGAGTGTTTTTCACTAAACTCTGAGAGGTCAAAGCGAATTAAGTTATCTTGTGTATCAAACAAGAACTCACAAAGGGCCTTTGCTGTTTCCGTCTTTCCCACACCACTAGGACCTTTTAGGAGGAATGAACCTAGTGGTCGAGAAGGGTCAGTAAGACCAGCGTGGGCCGACACAATGGTATCAGCTATTTCAGTCAAGGCTTCCTCTTGTCCGTAAACACGAGACTTTAAGAATCCTTCAAGCTGTAATATTTGCGCTTGTTTAGATTTAAGGATTTTCTCAACAGGAATCCCTTTTTGTCTTGAGATCACAAGTGCAATATCCTTTGTCGCTAGAACCCAATCATGATGGCAAGCTTCTAGTTCTTTTTCAACTTCAGGAAGTTGAGAATATTTAATCATTGATGCCTTTTCATAGTCCTGATTTCTTTCAGCTGCCTCAAGCTCAAAATTTAAGCGATCGCGCTGATTCTTTAACTCGGAGACTCTTTTAAGAGAAAGAACTTCTTCTTCCCATGTACTTTTTTGTGCATTGAAAGTTTTTTCTAACTCTTCGACTTCCTTAGCAAGCTTTTCATTATCCTTATCAATCTGCATATTAACTTTCTTAGAACGAATATCCGCTTCTAATTCAACCAGCTTAGCAGGCATAGCTTCGGCAGAAAGTTTAAGAGCACTTGCTGCTTCATCAACTAAGTCAATTGCCTTATCAGGAAGGTTCTTATCCGTAATATACTGATCAGATAAAATGACAGAGTTATAAATTGCATCATCAGAGATCTTAATTCCATGGTGGATTTCTAGCTTCTCACGGATACCCATTAATATTTCAATTGCATCTTCTTTTGAAGGCTCATTTACAGGTACCGCACGAAAGCGCCTCTCAAGTGCACTATCACCTAGAATATACTTTTGATATTCTTCATCAGTCGTTGCACCAATACAATTTAGCTCACCTCTTGCTAGAGCTGGCTTTAAAAGATTGGCCGCATCCATCGCGCCATCTGTCTTACCAGCACCAACTAATTGGTGTATCTCATCGATAAATAGGATTGAAGTGGCCGCATTTTGCTTAATATACTTTAAAAGCTTTTGTAGACGTTCTTCAAATTCACCACGAAATTTTGTTCCGGCCATCAAGGCCCCCATATCAAGGGCATAGACAGTTTTACCTTCTAGTACATCGGCGACAGTCCCTTTAACAATCATTTCAGCAAGGCCTTCAACGATAGCTGTTTTACCAACACCGGCCGGCCCAACTAAAACAGGGTTATTCTTTCCACGACGTCCTAGGATTTCCATCACGGCACGAATCTCTTTAGAGCGACCGATGACAGGATCAAGCTTGCCTTCTTGGGCCATTTCATTCAGGTTCGTCAGGAAGGCAGGAACCTCTTCTTCGTCTTCATTCATAGCAGAGTTAAAGACATTCGGATCGATATTGAGACTGGAGAGGGTTGTCACAATATGCTTTAGAAGATCAGTTTCTGTTACTTCCTGACGGCCTGATTGAATAGCATTGGAAGATGCCAATGTTAGCCACTTACTTAGGCCAGCAGTTGGTCTAACATTATCAAGTGAAACTTCTTGAGAAGCTTGAGGTAAGCGCTCAACTTCGGCCTTAATATCTTTTAATTTATTCTTTAGTGCTCTTGATGAAAAAGAAGAAGGATTTTTCACCAGCCCGTAAGCAAGGTGCCACTCAGATAGTTGAGTATTCTTCTTTTCCATAAGAAGAGATTGGGCAATATCGAGACTGCCTGCAACGATTGAATCGTACTTATTCATAAAAATTCCTCCACGCAATTTTATGGGTATAAACACCTAAAATTATGAGGTATTTTTCCCCTTCTACTATAAAGATGGGACGTGTTTTATAATTGTCAAGGTAACCAAAATATTTTTTTCGAAATAAATGAGATTATTATGAATAAATTTTTTCTTCAGATTTTTCTAATCCTAGTTTTAATTTTAAAGGCACAGGTATTTGCCCAAAAACTACCACCTCTTGATCTAAGCTCACCACGATCGACGATGAATTATTTTTTAAAGTCAATGAAGGCCTACAAGCTTGGAAATGAAAGAGGACTCGATCAAGCAATACTTGCGCTTGATGGCCGCCATATTCCAGAGACAGTAAAAGATTTTAAGCTTAAAGATTTCTCACGAACTCTAATCACTATTTTTGATCGTATTGAATATATAGATGTAAAGAAGATCCCACGAAAGGTAGATGATGGAGTTTGGTACTACCGTAAAGAAGTCGTCCAAGTAGAAAATAAAGATCACAATGTTGAGATATCAATTCGCCAAGTACAACGTGGCGATAAGATGGTGTGGCTATTTACAAAGGAGACGATGAACTCCCTTCGCTTCTATGACCTCTCTCTTAAAGGTAAAAAAGTTGCTAAGGATGTCGTTTACAGCCAATCCCCTAAGGATCGATTAAAAGAATACCTTCCAGCATGGACATTTCATCAGCGCTTTCTGCTTTTAAATATTCACTGGATTCTGCTTCTTGTAATTACTCTTTTAAGCTTTATCGTTGACCGAATCATTCGCTACTATATTGCAGCAAAAACAATTTCAATTTTAAAGAAAAGAAATATCACTTTTACAGAGAAACAACAAAATAGACTAACCTCTCCTTTTGGTAGTCTTGCTTTTGCCTATGTGTTTCAAACGCTAGCAACATGGATTGATCTCCCTGCAGATGCACTCGTTCTTGTTGTTAAGGCCTGTGATATTGTCATGGCAATCTCTGTGGTATTTATTCTAAATCAACTTCTCACTGTTATTTGTCTCTATCTAGAGGACAAAGCACGTGAAACAGAAAATAAATTTGATGATATTGTCGTTCCACTTATCAGAAAGACTGCCAGATTTTTTATTTACGCAGTTGGAATCATCTTCATTGGAGATGCACTCGAGCTAGATATGAAATCAATTCTTGCTGGTATGGGGATTGGTGGTATCGCCTTCGCTCTTGCTGCCAAGGATACAATCTCTAACCTATTTGGTTCATTTACAGTTCTCTTTGATAACCCATTCACAATTGGAGATTGGGTGAAGATTAATAATGATATCGAAGGTATTGTTGAAGAAGTTGGTATGCGCTCAACTCGTATCAGAACATTTCACAACTCCCTGCTATCAGTTCCAAACGGAAACCTTATCAATGCCAATATCGACAACCTTGGACGCAGAAG
Organism: Halobacteriovorax sp. RT-2-4; assembly: GCF_047085445.1. Classification (NCBI taxonomy): domain Bacteria; kingdom Pseudomonadati; phylum Bdellovibrionota; class Bacteriovoracia; order Bacteriovoracales; family Halobacteriovoraceae; genus Halobacteriovorax; species Halobacteriovorax sp. RT-2-4. The sequence goes on along the minus strand of NZ_JBKIXY010000001.1, from coordinate 63,159 downwards.
ATATCGTCGCTTTAATACAACTCTAGGTATCGATTACGCGACTCCTCCAGAAAAGATTGAAAACTTTTGTGAGAGTATCCGTCAGATTATCGTTGCTCATCCAATGACAAGAAAGGATAACTTCCAAGTATATTTTAATTCAATGGGAGCAAGCTCTCTAAATATTCTTGTCTATATGTTTTGGGAAGTTCCAAGTTGGGATGACGAATTAAATGAAAAGCATAAATTCTTATTAGATATTTTAAGAGCGGCCAAGAAGCATGGTATTAACTTTGCCTTCCCGACCCAAACTCTTCACGTTCAACAAGACCCAGGCGTAACTTATACGCCAGAAAATGTGGACTTCAGTCGTTCTCAGCAGGTTGCAAGTGAGCTTGTGAGCGATAGGTGGAATGCACCTAATCGCTCTTCACAATTTAGACTTAAATAAACTTCTATAATGGCCTTAGAGTTAAGACTTTAGGGCCTGATTTCTTCATTAAATCAAAACTAAAGATTTGTGTACGATACTCATCATTCATAAAGCGTTCTCTCTGATTATCATAATAAGGAGAAAGCATATGCCCAGAGTTTCCTAATGGAAGGATCCCGTAAGAAATATCGACATTAGCAAAGTCAATTAGTCGACGAGTACTTGGTCCTGTCACCGGAGTGTGTCCTGCTTCACATGAGACACGACGAATATGGTTGATACTATTGATAGATCCGTTGGCCTCATATGGGCCCTGATTGAATATTTTCGCAAGAAACTCATTTTTTCCAAATGGGTGAGGCATTGTTAGCTGATGAATAAGTCCCCAGCGCCACTTGCTGACATCATCTCCAAGCTCTTGCTTTAGATAGTTCACGGCCTCTTTAAATGCCATTGAAATGACCTGGTCACGATCTTCAATTGGTGCAGTCTTTTCAATATCCCACCAAGAGTTATCTGGCATTTCAAGTAAGCGGTAATAATAAATCCAAGAGTTAATGGCCTTACAATACTTAACGTAGTCCTCACCCATCTCATCCATTAGAAGCTTACGAATACGCATATTTGTTTCATGAAATATTGTCGGTCCAACCTGTTCTTTGCGAGAATGACCTTTCCAATCCATAAAGAATTTTAAGGCCTCTTCTTCAAGAGCAGTCATTGGATATTTCTTTAGCGCATTATTAATAATTTTTTGCATCCTACGATTATTCGTACTGAAGCTTGCAGTTTGAACCATCTTTTGAGAATCCATATCCCAATTATCTCGAAGCTCAAGTGACTTTAAAATAGTATTATAGCGATTATCTGAATGCCAACCACCACGGTGATAGATACCACTTTTCATTGTCTTTGGTGCATCATTAGCGGAAACAACAAAACCATTTTCAGGATTAATCTCATGAGGTTTCTCATCAAATGTATAGACCCCTAGAATCTTGCGATCAGGTGTTTGAACAAGATCTGATTCAAATGGATGTGATCTTTTGTAACTATCCCCCATGATAAGTCTTGCCACATTCCCATCAGCATCCGCATAGACAATATTAAGGCCAGGTGACTTAACGATACTTGTGGCCTTCTTTATCTCTTCAAAGTTTTTTGCACGGCCAAGACCATAAAATCCCTCAATAGGCTTGTTACCTTCTTGAAAGAAACTGAAGTGGGCCGCAATATTCTTTGCGTCTTTGTTTACGGCCTGAACGATCTCATTAACAACAGGACCCTTCTTACTCCACTTGATTTGGAAATCGATTGACTCTTCTCCCTTCACTTTAATCAAAGAGTCTTCAACTCGTACAATTTCAAAATCATCTTCTAACTGATAAAGATCAACATCATCTGTGTAACTAATAGTTAATCCCCAACCAAGTTTTCGATTGTGGCCCATGGCCGGAAATGGAATAAGTGGTAGGAAGTGGCCATACATATGAAAGCCCTCTTCCTTATTCTTAATATTTGCTTCATACCAAATATTAGGTGCAGAAAAATTGATATGCGGATCACTTGCTAGGATTGGTTTTCCAGACTTCGTCTTCTTTCCAGAGATCGCCCAAGCATTTGAGCCAGTAAAAGTACCAATTCCTTTTAATAATGATTCGTAGTCAATAAAGCTTGCATCAACGACACGTCTTACACGCTTAGAGAAATCAACCTCATTATTAGCAAAGAGATACTTAAAATCACGATGCTTAACATTTGCCATAATATTTTGATAAGCAACTTCATTTCTCATAAATGGCGAAAAGCTATAATTTAAGTAAACGAAGACACCATAGATATCTTCGATATCAATTTTCTTAGGCTTTATTCCCAGTAAGAAAAATTCAATCGGCCTAACATTATTTTCAAGATAGTAGTTATAGCCGGCCATAAAAGACTCAAGATCTTTTCTCACAACCGGATCAAGAGAGGCCAAGATGCCATCACGAATATACTTAGAGTTTAAAGTACGAAATAATTTATCAACAGCGACAAGATCTGGCCCAAGAATTTCTGCAAGTCTTCCCTGGCCAGCACGACTAATTAGCTCATATTGAAAGCTTCGATCACCGGCCATTGAAAAGCCTAGAGCATAATTCATATCGTGACGAGAGTCTGCTTCGATATGAACAACTCCTTCATGATCACGGTAGATCTTAGTGAGACCATTTAGGCCATCAACTTTAAGACTACCATGCATTACTGGAAAAGATCCCAATAGCATAAAGTAGACGCTTGCTATGATTAATATAAGAAGGCCTGCAATAATACTTAGAATCTTTTTCATGATGTTCTCTTAATTTTTAAATAAATTATTACTCTTAACTAATTCAACGACTTCTTCTGGAAGCATTTTTTCCCAGCCGCTCTCGCCGCTTGAGATCATCTCAATAACTGTACGAGACCAGATTCCTGATGCTTCATGATCATAACCTTCAAGATCGACAATTAACTTATTTTCACGAAGATACTTAACAAGAAACTCAAGAGACTTGTCATAAGTTACATCAGCAAAGCTTAGGCGATTTTTTGCATCATTATCATCTGCACATGGATAAAGATACAATTTAGTATTAAGGCCAAATAATTCACCTAATCCACCTAGGATCCCAAATGAAGTATCCTCATAATGCTTGATATTTAAAATCTCATTTAAATTATAAGTGTTAGTAATAAATGCAATTTGATTCTTAGCAATTGGCTGTAAGAACTGATTGAGTTCGAAGTAAGAAGCGAAATTTGTAATTAAAACTTTTTGCTTAATTTTTGCAAGTAAATCAACACGAGCTAAAAAATCAGCGTTATCAATTGAAGATGAACGAGAAAGTAATTTTGACATTGAGATCTCAGAAAGAGTCACAACATTCTCACACTTCTCACTTGTGCATAAAAGCTCACGCCCTACTTTAAGCGCATCAACATTTCCCTTTGTTGGCGGCCTAAAAGAGCCTCTTAAAACAACAAGTGGCTTTCGATATAAGTAATCTTTGATTTGAACAACTTTACCATTCTCATCAAACATAACAGCAGAAGTAAACTTTCTCTTAACAAGTTCTAAAGAAAGAATACGAGGATCAACTCCATCAAAGGCCGGACCTTTAACGTCAATCATATCAATCTTAAGACGACTAGCAGATAAGTTATCCATTAGAGATGAAACAAGATGAGATGAATCATTTGAATTATAAAAACAGCTGTGGATCATATTCACACCAAGAAAACCAATGGCCTCTTGTTGCTGAAGATTTTCTTGATCAAGCATATTAACGTGAATGATTAAATCAGAAGGAGCTGCCCCTGCTTGATGTTGGAAACGTACACCAAGCCAACCATGACACTCTCCGCGACCAGAGTAACTTTTTGCTGCAACAGTATCAGCAAAGCAAAAGAATTTTGTTCCCTCTTCTCTTTGATCTTTAAGACGCTTGTACATTTTTGTGAATTCTGTCTCTAACATCGTATGTAGACGTCCTTGAGAAACATAACGTCCAGATGTCTCGACACCGTAAATAGCATCCGAAATTTGCATATCATAAGCAGACATCGTCTTAGCAACAGTCCCCGCTGCACCGCCAGCTCTAAAGAACTCACGAGCAACTTCTTGTCCTGCACCAATTTCTGCGAAACTGCCGTAAATTTTATTATCTAAATTAATTTGTAATGCTTTTTGTTTTGCTGATAGAATTTGGCAAAAATCCATAGTATAAATCCTTAAAATTTTTTAATTATAATAACAGCTTAGGACTCTATATGGCAAAAGAACACGACACGAATCTCTTTAAAAAACACATCTTTATTTGCAAGAGCTGTAAGAAGAATGATTGCCCTATGCTTGATGATGCCATGGCATTAAAGAGCGAGTTAAAGACATATTTCAACGAAAAATATGGAAAAGGTGTCGTTAGAGTTACTTCAAGCGACTGCCTTGGAAAATGCCGTGAAGGTATCCATATTGTCAGTTATCCAGAGGCAAAGTGGTTTAAAGATGGCACTAAAGAGTCGGCCCAGAGCCTAAAAGACTACGTAGATTCAAGCATTTAGAGTAAGTTCACAAAAAATTGACTTAGTTTTATCAAATATTATCCGATAATAATGATATAATTTCCTTAGGAAAGGAACCAAGGAGTGATTATGTGGATTCCTGTTATTATCGTTGGTATTTTAGTTGGAATTGCTTCAGTGAAAGAGAAGCAGGCCCGCGAGAAAAGAGCTAAGGCCTACATCCCTATTAAGGTCAAATAAATTTAGTTTTTGGCAAATTGAACGGCCACTTCTTTAGCGAAATACGTTAAAATCATATCGCATCCAGCGCGCTTAAAGCTCGTAAGCATCTCCATTGCTACGGCATCACCATCAACCCAGCCATTTTGAGCTGCTGCTTTAACCATGGCATATTCACCAGATACATTGTAAGCGGCAACAGGTAGATTAGTGCGCTCTTTCATTTTAGCAATGATATCTAGATAGCTAATACCTGGCTTAACCATTAAGATATCTGCCCCCTCTGCTTCATCAAGCTCAATCTCACGTAGAGCTTCGATAGCATTGGCCGGATCCATCTGATAAGTCTTCTTATCACCTGCTTTAGGAGCACTATCCAGAGCGTCTCTGAAAGGCCCATAGAAGGCTGAAGCATACTTGGCCGTATACGACATAATTTGTGTATTTGAGAAACCTTCACTATCCAAGGCCTCACGGATAACAGCAATTCTTCCATCCATCATATCTGATGGACCAATGATATCACTTCCCGCTTGGGCCTGAGCAAGTGCCATCCCTGCTAGAATATCCAGAGTTTCATCATTTAAGATCTCACCTGTTTTTTCACAAACAAGTCCATCATGACCATCACTTGAGTATGGGTCCATGGCAACGTCAGTCATGATAAGCATATCAGGACATGCGTTTTTAATATCTTTGATTGTTTTTTGTAGAAGCCCATTTGGATTCTTTGATTCTGTTGCAAAACGGTCTTTAATAGAATCATCAAGCGCAGGAAAAAGAGAAACGCATTTAATGCCAAGGTTCCAAAGCTCTTTCACTTCCTTTACAATTAGATCGCGTGAGTAGCGATTAATCCCAGGCATTGAAGTTACAGGAATCGTTTGATTTTCTCCACCTACGATAAAAAGTGGCATAATCAGATCATCTACTGTTAGCGTTGTTTCACGCATTAGAGATCTCATGGCGTGATTCTTTCTATTTCTTCTTGGACGAATATTATTTAAATACATAGATTATAATCCCATTTGAATTTTAGTTTTATAAGCAAGGGCATACATTGAAATTTGCTTGATCATACTTGAAAGTCCATTCGCACGAGACATTGATAAGTGCTGGCGAAGACCAATAGTATCTAAGAAGTCAGGCTTAGTTGCGAGAATTTCATCAGGTGTAGCATCTGAGTAGACACCAACTAGAATTGAAACAATCCCCTTTACGATGGCCGCATCGCTATCGGCACGAAAAAAAACTTTTCCATCTTTAAGCTCTGGAATTAGCCAAACTTGAGACTGGCATCCTTTAACTTTATATTCTTCTTGTTGTAAATCTTCAGGTAGGGACTCCATCTGTTTCCCGCGAGAAATGATGTGCATGTAGCGATCTTCCCAATCACCAAATCCATTAAATTCTGAAATAAGTGCGTCAACTCTTTCTTGTATTTGCAAAATGAACTCCTTAAGTCAATATGAGTCGGAGTCTAGCATTTTTTAGATAATGCGTGAAGCAAACTCCACTACTTTTTCAATTTGAGCGGCAATGTGGTCAATAAAGTTTTGAAGGGCAATGAAAAAGCCGTAATTTCCAACCTGATTTGTTAGCATCGCAATCATTGAGTCCAGAATATCAAGATACGGCTGCAAACCAAATTTCTTGACTAGTAATTCGATATAAGTAGCGACACCTTCCACGTCACGTCCTTCGTTTGTTACAACATATAATGGGTTCTTAATAGTGGCCACGAAAGCTCCTTTTTTGTCTCTTAACTATAGTTATAAAGTCGAATCATTCCACGAATCAATTAAATTTGCGATTTTATTAAATTGTTCATGAAGCGGCTGATATTCCTTAGAATTATAAGCATAAATTGACTTCTTAGCGGCCTGTGATTTCACTATTTGGGCCTTATTAAAGAATGGAGCAATGAAGCGGTCATCTCCAGTTACTTTACGAATCAGTTCCTTAATCTCATCAAGATCACTCTCTTCTTGCTTACGTCTCGTATCCATTAGATTCGGAATATGAGTGATGATCTCTGGAAGCTTCACTATATCCATATCTTCTATGTCTGATAACATCCCATAAAAATGCTCTAGCCCCTTCATTGAAAAATCATCTGGTCTAAATGGAACAATCACTCCATCACTGACGCAAATACTATTAACAACTAAAAGCCCAAGAGTTGGTGGACAATCAATAAGAATATAATCGTAGCGTTTTCTTAATCCCGCTTGTTCTACATATTTTTTTAGAATTGTTTGTCTTGGAGAATTAATGGCAGCGACACATAATTCAAATCCAGATAATTCTTGGGCCGCCGGAAGTAGATCAACACCTAACTCGGACTTGAAAACAACTTTTTCGAAAATCGTTGAAGAATGCAGATGCTTAAGTTCTTTAATTGAATTAAGAAGCAGATTGAAAATACTAATACTCTCTCTACTTTCTTCATGACCAAACAAGTAACTCATATTCGCTTGAGGGTCCATATCAATAACAAGAACTTTGTGACCTTTCTGGGCCAAGGCATGGGCAGTATTAAAACACATTGTTGTTTTACCAACCCCACCCTTTTGATTAAGAAAAGATATTATCTTTCCTTTACCTAAATCTTCTAAAGTATTTGTGCGATTGCGACCAAAGAACATAACCTTCTCCCAAGAATCATTCATTGTCATGATGCTTAAAGATTATATCATAAATTTAGAAGTGGGTACCAATTAGTCATATTGATTTGGATCAAGTTCGATAACACAACGCAGACCAATTCGACTACTTGCCTCAGTATCTGGAAGAAACTCAAATGCGTACACACCAGCACCCGAAAGACTTGAATAATCACCACCACTTGCCATACTTCCGTTAACTCCGCCAGTATTGTCAAAGATTCTAAAGATCTCATCATCGTGAAGTTGTGAGTTAGTGATACCAGCAGTCGATCCGATTCTTAGAGTATAATCATTAATAACACTTCCTGGCATAGCATCTTCAGTAGCTTTTGCTGCATTTGAAATAGGAATACCGAAAACATAGTTAAAATATCTTGCACTATAATCAGAAACATTTTCAAATAAATGACTTTCAAGCTCTAGGTCACAATCATTGTCTCCATCAGAGTCATTACATGGCCCAATGAGTGAATCCATCAGATAATCACCTGTCCCACCATAGATATCAGCTTTAGTTGAAACAATTGAAGCAAAAGAATAAATATTAGCATTGAAGCTATAGGCCGTATTAGAAATCTCAGAAACGTTTCCTACAGCATCTTGAACACCAAAGGCAGATGTACAATCTTGCGTGAATACAGAACCTGTATGCAAAGAGCGAATTCCTGAAGAATTTGTTCCAGGAATTGTATGAATATCTGATGAGCTTAAGTTATCAATATCCATGAACGAAGACTCAAGCCCACTTGCTAATGAAGCATTACACTTACTTGAAGAATTAAGCGCAAGTCCTCTTTCCACAACTTCAACATTAGCATCAGAAGTCGCTCTAACATCCCATGCACTATAAGCAATTTGCTCATCACGAGTTGGCAGCTTATAAGTAGTAGCAGCACCATAACCAACGATCGTTGGAGCGCCAGTTAGTGTTGTACATGCATTAACAGCACTAGAGTTAGTAATATTAGTTAATGGTGGCAAGAACGACTGGAATGCAACAGCAGAGTCTAAAGTCTGAGTTGAAAAGTTTTGCCAAGTTCCGTTTTTAACATAACAAGTACCAGTTGATCTTTCATAGAAGATTGATCCGTCAGGACCATCATAGGCTCCAAGATTTTGGGCCACACACTGTCCATCAGTTGTATCACAGCTTGTTTTTGAATAAGGGCATCCCATTTCAAAACGAGGTACAAGTAAGTCCTTACCAAAGTCATAGACAGAACCAATCGTTCCAAGAGCTGAGGCAGTATCACCAAAGCCTTTATACTCACATACATAGTTACTATCGATAAACGAATCAGAATGCATCATCTCACACGCCTTCTTATTAACCATCCAGCGATGTACAAATGCAAAGTTTTCTTGAGGTGCAACCACAGTTAGTTTTGCAACATTATTATTAGTTGTAATCTCTAGAGATTCATTATCCCCTAGCTGATTAGTGTAGCTAAGAACTGGCCTAACTTCATAAACATAAGTGTGGTTTGGAACAGGAGCTAAACGCGAGTTCTCACCGTTATCAACATATGTATTTGACGAAGTAATAAGTTCTCTATTTAGTGGATTGCTATAATTAAACGTATAAAGAGGGCCGGCCTTCTTACGATATACATTGTAGCCTTGAATTGCTCCAGAAGTACCGACAGTGAAATTCTCCCATTCAAGGTTCACTCTAGAAGTACCATGATAAGGAATCCAATTTGATCCATCTGAATAAAAACAATCCTGACCAGTAGTTGCCTGATAAGCAGTATTAAATAAGAATTTTCCGTTATTATCACTTGCAAGTAATGTCTCAGTTTGAGAATTGAAAACAACACTTACAGAGCTAGCATCACCTGAATCATATGTTACATCACCAATACAACTTGCACTTCCAAGATCATCACAAGTTGTTGTCGTATCTTCTAAAAGTCCATCAGTTGTGTAGTCGCGATTAACCTCTGAGATATTACATGCAACAGACTTATTAATTAGTACCCAATCACTTGAAGTCGTTCCAGTTGAATAATAACAAAGATTTCCTGCCGTACGGTAAATAGCACCAGCAGAATCAGGTTTTACATTTGATGTGTTTGGAGCAACCGTTCCATAACACTCTTTTCCACCGTCACACTTAGTAAGAGAATGTGAACAAGTAAAGTTTGTTTCAACACGAATTCCAAAATGGTTAACCTTTGTACCAAGGGCCTTTACATCTGCCCAACCATGATGAGCAACTGTCTGCGGCTCAACTCTAACTTTGAAAGAAACAGAAGTTCTCGGTGATCCAGTTCCATTATCCACAAGATCAAATGAAATCGTTGTCTCACCAAATTGAGATGCCGTTGGGATCATTTTTATTCTTAGAATTTCATTAATAGAAATTCCATTATCAATTACACCACTTGCCATAGCACCATTTACAGCAGCAAGATCTCCGGCTTCACTATATTCACCATCTAGATCAGTATCTTTTAAAAACTGAATATTCATTGGCTGAATCAGTACATTATTAGTTGAAACAACATTTTCAATCGTTACTGTTTGAGAAGCTTCATTGATACTTCCACCTTCACTAATAATAACATTATCAATAATAATATCTTCTTTTTCACCAACGATAACATCACTCATGTAACTAGCGTTTTGAGTACCGTTATTAGAGGCCACTGACCACTCGTCTGTATCAATTGATTCATAACATAGGCCGTTTGTGCGATCAAAATAAATGACAGGGTCATTACTTACGTGTGACGTAGGATTGAAGCTAGGTGCTCCATTTCCAATACAGTTATTTACACCACACTCGGTACGTCCAGCGCGGCGATTATATACAGAATAATTACAAATAACAGGTGCATCAGATGTTTCAAGAACAACAACATCAAGTGTTTGAACAACAGACTCCGCATTACTTGAATCTCTTACAACAAATTGGAAATCATCAGGTGTACCTAGCGTATTAGCGCTATTACCATTGAGGGTTTCGTATAAACATGTAATTGCACCACCTGAAGAAATTGCACAATCCTTAATTGTCCCCTCTGTTCCTGAGACAGAGCTTTGTCCGGCCATCGTATTAATACGACTTCCGCTACCATCGATAAAATAAACAGTAAGAGTCGATGTTGTATTATCGACATCAGAAACACTACCTAATGAAATCGTTTCACTTACGCTATTCCAATCAGAAGACTCATTCATTGTATGCGTAAATGGCCCACCTGCAACAACTGGCGGATCATTCTTAGCATTGATAACAACATTGATATAACCTGTTGTATGGAAATCTGCCATACTCGTTAAAGGTAATGGTGAGTCAGAAATTTGATATTCTACTGTATAGACACCATTAGCATCTCCATCGAAGTAAAGATTACAATAAGTGGCATCATCAACACTATTAGCATGAAAGTTATCTCCAGGAGCACCTGTACATGAACCTTGGATATCTGAATAATTTGTTAAATTTTTAAATTTATAACGGAGATCTGAACTTGGAAATCCCATATAAGAATCATCTGATGCAGTTGGAAAGTAAAAACCAACGGCAGTTTGGGCACCTGGCGTTCCTGTGCCATCTTCATCCACTGTAACAGTGATAATATTAGCAGCAACAGGCTCATCATCGACTTCAACAATTCTTGCAGAAGCAACACCAGTATTAGAGTACTTTCCATTTGCATAGATTTGATACTCAACCATGGCCTCTGAAGAAGCATTAAAGTAATCAGTATTTGCTCTAAAGGCTAAAGTACACTTACCTAGCGAACAGTTACATGAAATTGATGAGTTTTGGACACTTGCATGAATTGAGTTAGCACTACAGAAAGTTGCAAAGTCTCCATCATAATCAAAATATCCAGAAACTGGAATTTCATTTACTTCACTATCAAAAACAAAAGTAATTAAGTCATCTTCGCTTACTGTCGCAGACCTTGTTGCAGCAACACTTGGTGATTGATCAACATTTGTCACATCAACATATAATCTTGAAACGGCACTATCACCATCATCATCACTGATATAGAAATCAATATATGATGAACCATTAATATGGCGTGATGGTTCAATATCCATTGAACAAGTACCACTAATACATTCACAAGTAGCACCTAACATTTTTATTCCAGGAGTTGGACTCTCTGTTGTGTTAGGCCCAGTAATTGAGGCCACGATAATTGGGTTAATCAATGAACTAGAATTTATAGCATTCGTAATTTGAAGTGAAGTTGAAAATCCAGAATCAATTTGTACTGTGATTGTATTTGTTGCAATTGAAACAAGTTCTGATCCTGCAATAACAGAAGGATTGTCCACAAGTTCAATATATAGATCAGCATAGTTAATTGCATTTTGCCAAGTATTAACTCTTTCAAAAGTCATTGAACCAATTGTAATCGATTGATTAAGGCCTGAAGAGCTATTGACGATCGTACATGAAGTTGGGATTCCCCCATTTTGATCAGTAAAAGAGATTGGAAAACTTGTCTTAAGCGCATCTTCCATCATAGAGACTGAAGTTGTCGTGATAACTGGAGCTTTGGGAGATACATCTAGAACACAACTTCTTGTGATCTCATCGAAATAGTGTCCATCATCACAGCTTGCCTGCTTCAAAGAATTCATCTGCGGTGTACAACCGATGAAAGCACTTAAAAATATTGTAAATAAAAGTAAACGATTCATTATCTTTCCCAAGTATCCCAATAACTTATCGCCAAAATATTTCTTAACTTTAAATAAAGACAAACAAACACTTATGTTATTTCAATATTATAGAAGATAGCTGATCCCGCCTCTATATTTATGTAATTATTGATACTTAGATATGCACTAAAGAATGAAAACGCCTTAAATAACTGACAGGCGCTCTCTTCTATTTGCAAAATTTGAAACTTTGATTAAGCGAGCAAAGTGCTTGCCTCATTTCTTCATTTTCTTCTTTAAGCTTATTATTTTCTTCTTTTAGTGTAGCTATCTCACGAGTATTTGTTGCCAACTGAACTTCAACACCTTCACTCATAAGCTTATACATGGAAATATTCTTATCTAGCTCTTTTACAGCTTCAATAAGTGGCGACACTAAGACTGCATAATCCACAGATAGCCATCCATCTGCATTCTCAATGACGGCCGTTGGAAATTGCGCTTGAACATCTTGAGCGATTACACCGATTGAGTGCATTCCAGGAGAAAGTGATTTTTCATTCCAATCAAATTCAACCCCCTTTAGTGCCTTAATCTTATCAAGTGCATTTTCAATTTCGACAACATTATCTTTTAATCTTTCATCAGATGTACAGTTCGTGGCACCGGCACCACCTCCAAGCGTACAGTCTGTTGCACCTTGAACTCTTAGATTGCCTACGACATGAAATTGCTCTGAAGGTGTCGTTGTTCCAACTCCAACACGCCCTGCTGCCGTAACAGTCATACGATCAGTATTTGCTGTAGTGATTGTAACAGGAAGGCTTGAGCCAACTGCTCCTGCTGAGTTCATATTTCCAAGCTTTATACCAGTTCCATTATCTACAAGAACTTCAAAATTATTAAGCGTTCCACCTTTAAAAACAACATTATCAATTCCACCTTGAGAAATAATCTTTTGTGCTGAAGTAACTTGACCAAAGAATGCTGAACTTGTCGTTGCATCACCTGCAATCGTATTAACAGAAATATTTCCAAAATCCACATTACCAGTGACAGTAATATCACTGTCAAAAGTAGCGGCGCCCGTAACCTGTAGAGCTCCATTTACAACAGCATTTCCATTATTTGTAAGTACGCCTGTATTTACAAGGCCACCTGTTGAAGTAATTCCATTTCCTTGAATTGTCCCACTTGCTGTTAAATTTGTTGTTGATAAATTTCCGGTATGAGAAAGTGTTCCGGAAACAACAGTACTACTTAACTGAGAAATACCTGTAACATTCAGATTGCCTGCAAGTTGAGTACTTCCACCAACAACCATCTGGTAACCCGATGTATTGGAAACGGCAGAACTACCAACTAATAGCCTTCCATTATTTGTCAGTCTCATATTTTCTTGTTGAGTATTAGAAGTATTTGCAGTTGTATAGAAATTCAATTCAGTACCAAGATTTGTCGCACTAAAATTTTCTGTCGCAGTTGAGCGAATACTTGCAGTATTAACTATTCCACTACCAGTATCTCCACCAAAGTTTAAGAGACCTAGAACATCGTTAGTTGTTGTCATCGAAGGTGCAGTGATTAGACCTTGTGAACTTGCAAGATTAATTGATGACTGATTTCCACCATAAGAATAGAATTGTCCACTCGCATCTCCAGAGTCACTACGAACATCAATTTGAGCAGTCGCATTGAATGTTCCAAGATTTGATGTGTGCCCAAATGAAAGAAAACCATTTGCATCGTAGAGAGCAAAATCTGAAGATTCAGATTGAAATGCAATATCACCAGGTCCAGAACTACCGGCCGTTATTGTCGTCGTTCCAGAATTAGTCATATTGATAGCATTAATATTTGTAATCCCAGAACCGTCCCCTACAAATGCAGCAGCTGTAACAGTCGATGAAACATTAAAGTTTCCATTTATTCCCGAGTTACCATAAACGTAGAACAGATATAGTGGATTAGGAATACCACCAACTGATGTTCTCCCTGAAGAGTCGATATAGAATTCAGCAGAATTCCAAAAAGATGAAGTTAAACTATCTCCGTCTCCATCAACATCGATAAAGAAGTAATTCATCCCACCGACATTAGTGTTACTTCCGTATACTCCCATCGTGGCATTATGCTCTTGTCTTAAACCAAATGATAATGCCCTTGCCCAACTAGATCCTAAACCAGAACTAACATTTCCACCAACATGCAGTAGAATACTTTCTTCAGCAGTAGTAGGGCCTGCAATATTTCCACTTACAGTTAATTTTGAAGGGCCTTCATAAGGATCATCAGAAATTGTAACTTTTCCACCTGAACCTACTCGTCTAATATGTGAACCACTAATATCCCAAGGGCCAGCATAACTACCATTACTTAATTGCAGATCCCACTTATTAGTCGATTCATTAAAGCGAATGATGTCCCCAGCAGTGAAGGTTTCAATATTTCCATCACCATTTAGATCACCGACAACTGGTGCTGCATCATTAACAACATAGAAGTCACCATTATTAACTCCTGCTACAGAAGGTGGTGTAACTCCTCCTCCAGCATCAAGAATTAATCGACCTAAGTAGTTTGAGCCACCAAGGTAATCAACAGCAACCCAAGCTGATCCATTATACTGTAAAACTTGTCCTGCACTAGATGCGCCAAGAGAACTCAATTTCGAATTCGTAATTGCTCCATCTTGAATTTTACTTGTAGAAATCGAACTATTTTGGACATCAAAACTTACAGATGTCACTGTTTGTCCAAAGGCATCTGTAACAATAAGGTCATAAATAAAGCCACCAACGATCTTTAAACCATTAGGTACTCCTAACCTCACCATATTTGCTGACTTTGATAAAATATTTAAATTAATAACTTGTGGGCCATTCTTTGTTTTAACAGCACTTATTGTTGAAAGGTTTGTCCCATTAAGAATCAATTGATTTGAAGAAACTTCAATAAGTGTAATCTGATGTCTTTTAGTAATATCAGAAGTGTCTGATGAATCAACGTTATTGCGAGCGGTATTACTCACCGGCTTACACGCGACAAAAAGTACAACGAAGAGAATGTAAAATGCATTATTAAGTTTCATATCCATAAATCCCTAATTTCATATCGGAGATTAATAAATAAAGTTAAACTATTAATATTACTATACCAAAGCACTTGGTTATCAATTGCAAATAAGGAGTATTTGCCAATGATTTCTTAAACTTGTCATTGGTTATAAAATACTTATATGAATAGCGTTCAAAGATTTTTGCAAACTCTTTTAGTCACAATTACATTTCTATCAATGGCCACAGCGTCCTTTGCCGAAAAGTATGACCTCAATACAAACCTAATTGTTATTCAAAATATTGCTAATGATGGAATGTCTTTTGTTATTCGAAAAGGACGAGTTGATAATATTGTAAAGGGACAAGTCTCTCTATTTTCTTCGAAGAAGATTTCTTTTACGGCCCGTGCTATCTCCATAACGAAAGAATACTCTCAGTGGATTGTGACTGATAATAATATGCGCGTGCCTTTTGAAAAAGGTCAAATTGTTACAGTTAACTACTCTCCTGAGCGAGTATGGTTAGAAATCCCTAAAATTCTTGGAGATGCAAAATACAAACAGATGCTAGCAGAAGAAGAGATGTCTCTTAGAGAAAAACAATTTCAACGCTATGATAATCGATTTGAATTTTTCTACGGGAAGAATCAAGGCTTAAGTGAATCGACAAGTTCAAGTATTAATAATGATGGAACGAGAACTGGTGACACGTTTCAATTTAACTACGCCATCCCTATTAATCAAACTTTTCAAACAATCATAGGATTTCGCTACGATCTAGACCTTCTGACACTTCTAAATCCAAATGTTGAGCAGGAAACCAAAAGAATGATGGGGACAGCGGCCTTAAAAATTTCATTTAATAATAGTTGGAGTTATCGCTTCAGCTACTTTATTTCACTAGGCGCAGGCTTTGGCCGTTCTGAAACGAGTATCCAAGATACAGTTAGAGTTGGAAGCGCAATGCTTCTTCCATCAGTCAGCTTAGGTCTTGAGTATAAGGTTTCAACTTCTCAATCACTTATTTTCAAAGCTAATTTTGATGCTATCCAAACTGATGAAGAATTCGCAGATGGCTTCCAACAATCGACAGATCAAACAATGTTTGGCCTATCTGTTGGATATGCCTTTTAAGTATCACCTTCACCATCATGAGGAATTGAAGGCTTAATCAATATCCTAATAATATAAGCAAAGAATGATTCTTTCTCTCTTTTATGCTTAAAGAAAGAAGCTTCAGAGACAGGTTGTAACAATAAGGCAATCAGTAGAATTACTTTCATCTTTCCTCCCTAATTAGAAACAATAGTAAAAGGAAAGCATAACGAAAATTGAATGTCATTTGATGTGAAAAAAAATAGGCCTTCATTAAGATAACTTAAGAAGGCCTATACTTTATCGACTTTTTATTTGATTAATTCGATTAAGAATTATTTCTTTGCAGCTGGAAGAACTTCGATTAGTTCAACTTCGAAAGTAAGTGTTGCGCCACCAGGAATTGATGGAGGAGCACCTTGATCACCATAAGCAAGCTCAGATGGAATTACTAGCTTAATTTTTCCACCTTCACCAATAAGTTGCATCCCTTCAGTCCAACCTTTAATAACTCTGTTAAGAGGGAATTCGATTGGCTTATTTCTCTTATAAGAAGAATCAAACTCAGTTCCATCTCTTAAAGTACCTTTGTAATGAACTTTTACAGTATCTGTTTCAGTTGGCTTCTTTGCAGAACCAGCTTCAATGATCTTGTAAGCTAAACCAGATTCAGTCTTCTTAGCACCTTCTTTAGCAACAAATTCTTCTAGGAATTTTGCACCTGCATCTTTTTCTGTTTTAGATACTTCGCTCATTCTTTGGTTTACGATATCTCTAAATTTAAATGCAAATTGTCTTGTATCAATATCAGTTGCATCTTTAGTCATACCGTCACGAACACCTTGAACAAGGTTATTCATTTCTCTTTCAGTAAGTTTGAAATCCTTAAATCTCTTTCCGTAAACATGTCCAACTGAATAGAAGATTTTATCATTTTCAGTCTCAGGCTTTACTTCCTCTTTCTTACCACATGAAACAAATAGTAATGGCGCGATTGCCATTGTTGCTAGTAGTTTCTTCATTTAACATCCTTTGTCTAAATTTATTGAAGTCTTTTTACTAATTAATATTTATATAAATAGATTAAAGTGCTTTGGTCTGCTTTTCAAGCCTTAAATATTTTCATCCATTGCCTTATTGGCCAACATATCGCAGTGCTCATTTTGCGGATGACCACTATGTCCTTTTACCCAACGAAACTGAAGATTAGAAAAACGTCCTGCCACTTCATCAAAACTTTGCCACAGCTCAATATTTTCTGGAGTCTTCTTGTCGGCTTTTTTCCAACCACGTGCCTTCCAACCAGGAACCCATTTCGTAATTCCATCAACAACATATTTCGAATCACTATAAAGGAAAGCGGCATGTCCATGATCTAGCCCCATCTCTTCCAATTCATTCTCTAGTGACTTCAATGATTCAATGGCACCAGTAAGCTCCATTCGATTGTTAGTTGTCTGATACTCGAAGCCAGAGCTTTCAAAGAAAACGACGCCATCTGGATTTTGTCCCATTGCCCCCCACGCTCCAGGTCCAGGGTTTCCACGACATCCACCGTCACTATAGACAGTGTAGGCCCCCATGGCCTCCATTGGTATACTGAAGTGTCCATTGCCACTTGCAACGCCATTATCGACATCCTCAAGGAGCTCGACGCTTTCGCGAAGCTGAGCAATTGCATCATGATCATCTTGTGTATCAAGTACACTTTCTAAATATTCTAAAGTTTTTAGTATGTTTTTCTTTTTCATTACTTAAGTATTCCTTTTTAAAGTCATAAGTATAAAACTTCATTTACAAAAAAGGAAACTTCCACCACAATTTCTTTATGGAATTTATTAAACTAGAGTCTGGAAAAACAGTTAACAACCTTGAAATCGAAGCTTTTAAAAATAAAGTTGATTCACCTCGCTATATCTATCTGATGGCAGGAGTTCATGGAGATGAAATCGAGGGAGTTCACTGCCTAAAAGAAATCTTTTCATGGCTTAAGACTGAGGTTGAGACAGATCTACCTCTAGTCGTTATTCCTATCGTCAATAAAGATGGTGTTAATGCAGGAACGCGCGTTAATGCTAATGGTGTTGATCTTAATCGAAACTTACCTACTCAAAGCTGGGAAAGTGAATTCGAAGAAGATAAGTACAATCCAGGAAGTGCTCCATTAAGTGAGCCTGAAAACCAATTCCTAAATAAGCTCTTTAATGAGTATCCTCCGGCCTTTATTTTATCAATTCACTCATGGAAACCAATTGTAAATTACAATGGTGACTGTAAGGATGTTGCGCAGCTTTTGGCCAAACACAATAATTATCCAATTGCAGATGATATCGGCTACCCAACTCCTGGCTCACTCGGAACTTACGGAAGTGTTGAGCTTGGAGCACCTGTACTTACATTTGAATGCCCAACAGTAGACACTGGTGTAACTGTTGAAGAAGTGTGGCAAGAAAATGAAGTCGGATTCAAAGAAATGATCACATCAGGAATTCTGAAACGATTCCTCTAAAGGTTAATTTACTCTTCTTAAACAAAATTAACTTATCTTCGATAGCGCTAAATCCGTTAATAAGGCATATTCAAAATGAGAGTGCTGCGTTGCGGCGCCCATGTTTATATTTTGGTATAAATATCATTTAGGCCCCAATATCCCTCATAATCCCTCTCTCTTTTGGGCCTAGGTGTAATCGGAGGCCGTCCCACGGCCTCCCTTTATACTTCCCTCAAAAATCGTCAACTCCCTAAACAACCCTGTAGATTTTCCAAAGTCAGCGTCTTCGTACCCCTATTGTTATATATTTACTTCAAATGCGAACTCGTCCGAAGATGAACAAATGGCATACCATTTGCATCAAGTATTGAACGAATTTCATTTTCAGGAACGAAAAAAGGAGACAGAGTGACACCATTTAAGTGTATCTCATTAATTTTACTTGCGCTTACAACAACATCTGTTGTTGCCCAAAGTAGCACTAGTAATATCCAGGGTGTCAAAAAAGCACCAGGTGCGACTAGAAATTGGTCAGCTAGAGTTGATACGACAGTTTCAAGAGATTTATTAAAGACATCTGAGGCAGGCCACTATAGTGGAATGTATAACTCATTTCGTTTCAATATTATTACAGATAAAGGTAGTTTCGCCGCTAAAACAACAGTATCAAAAGACTTTGTTGATGAGCGAAAAAGTAGAATCAGCGATACGTCAGTATCCTTTACTAGAAAGGCTTCTCAGCCATTTGATGGTGTTGTTTCATTTGGTACGGCATCGTTAAAACTTCCAACAAGTAAGGTTTCTAGAAAATATTCTAAGCTTCAAGCAGGAATTAGCTTAAGTGAAGGCCTATCAATAGCCGATAGTGTTATTGGGATTAAGGACCTATCTGCATTAGTTATTCTTGGTGCATCCAAGAACTTCCATGAGTATGAAACAACAATGACTGGAAGCTCAAATACTTCATATAGTCTTTCATCAGTTGCATATCTGACATACAGCGTGTCGGATGCGCTATACCTATCACTTGGAGGAACGTATATGAAGGGATGGACATACCAGAATAATACAAAAGATGCTTATTCGTTCTCACAGGCCATTGGCTATAGCTTTGGCCCTAAATACAACCTAGAGGTAGGTCATGAATTTGGAGGAACTCCCCTATCACCTGATGGGAAAAAGGTTGAGATCGACCTATTTGATGAAAGAGATTCATCAGTTTATGCATCACTAACAATAAAAATATAGAACACACATAACGAAGACAAAGAGAAAGAAGAACAAATGACAAAAAGAACAAAGGTAGAAGAAAAAATGAAAATCAAAAATGAAAACAAGTTTGGAATGCTCAGAGGCCTTACACATGCTTTCGCATTGGCAGCGATCCTTTCAAGTTGTGCAAAGACTCTTCCGGACAAAGAGCCTGATTTTGCACAAGAAAGTTACCGTACTAAGAACTCTGTTACTTCAGCTAAGCTAGTTATTGAATCAAAAGCAGTTGCGACTCAAGAAGAGCTTTCTAAAAACAGAATTTCAACAGACCTAATCGACACAAGTGTTGGAAGTGAAGCAAAGACTCTTTACTCAACTCAAATCGTTAGTTCTAATGATAAGACTTATAATGTTCTTGTAAAAGATCTTCTTATTTTCGCAGAAAAAGAAGGTCAGAAGTTTGAGATTACATTTGATCTTACGACAAACTACCTAGTAGCGTATATCGCTCCAGTAAATGCTAGTGCACAAACTCTTAGCGCTTCTAATAAAATCATTCGCGATGTTCTTCCAGTTAAAGCTTCAAAGCTTGATCGTATTCCATTATTTCAATACGGTGTTGATTTCTACCAAAGAGAAAATGTAAAGAATGATCTTGATGAGAAAACAAGACATATCAGATATGTTGAGAAGGACCGTTCGGAATCAACTCACTATAAAGTTGACTACCTAATCGAAAACAGAACTTACACAGGTGTTTTCGGAATGGATCAAAAAGAAATCGCGACAATCTACCGTCGTGATAAGGTTGAAAATAACCTATTCACAGTAGGACAACTTGAAGACCGAATCCTTAATAACGAAAATGCTTTCACAACGTCTAAGCATGATGGTCATGTTTTTGAAAACAAGGATCTAATCAAGGTTATTCTTGATGACAATGAAAGCAAAGCTTACTTTGCTCGTGTTATCAAGAAAGAAGACCTAACTGATAACGAAGAAAAATTAGTTCGTGCAGAAAGATTTAACCTACTATTTTCTAGATGTGACGCTGATACAGCAAAGAGGGCTAGAATCGCTCTTGATAACTGTTTCCTACGTTCAGAAATTTCTGAAAAAATTAAGTACGTTAAATTCAAGTACGATATCGATGATAATGATGAGATCCTAGCTGAGACGAAAATCTCTTCTAGTACAGTTGCAGAAGATGCAAAATTCATTCAACTAGAAAAAGACTCTCAACCAGAAGAGATTTACCCAACTGAGATCAGAGAAGAGCTATCGACAGCTTGGCTAAAACTTGAAAAATTTAAGAATCAAGAATTCACTTTTAGAAGAGTATTAGAAGACTCTCCAAATATCTTTAACTACAGTTTTGCAGGTTCTAAAGCGACTTTCCACGTTGAAATCGTTAAGTTCCACTTTGAGCCAGATCGTGTTCTAGTAAAAAGATCAAGACCACTACTTGATAAGACAGGATCAACTGATCTTGACACTGAACCATTACTAGCTTTTGAAGCAGAATACTTCCGTGAAAGTAAGAATGACAAAGGTGGAATCGTTTACGTTCCAGCAAGTCACAATGATGAAAGAGCAATTGCAGTAGTTAATCTTGGAAACGATCAAATTGGTGATGTTCTTACGTCACTAGACCCTTACCTAATGAGCGTATGTGGTGGAGGTAAGGCCCATGGTCTTACAGAAGTAAGTGACATCGTACAAGTAGTTGACGGAAGAGATGAATTCCTTAACTTCTCTACTCAATCAACTTATAAGAAAGGAAACTTCTTTAACTGTGCTGACTTCGGTGGAGATTACTGGGGACAACAGAATGAAACGATGACTTTCAAAGAAAGAACTACTTTCATGAAGTATAATCAAGAGTTCGAAGAACCAGAGCAAAACCTTTCTTACGAAGTACAAAAGAAGTTTAACTTTGGTCTATTCACTGGTTCTAAGCTAGTACCAAAAGGATACACTGAGCAAACTCGTGACTTTGATACAACAGTAGACCTACCAATGGTATTTGATATCAGAAATGGTAAAAATATCGAGTACGTACTTACAGGTATTCCATCAAATAAATATGATAAAGATGGGAAGCTAATTAGAAAACTGACTCAAACAGAACTTGATTTAAGAAATAAGATTATCGTTTCTTCTCAAAAAGTTGTTGATGATATCAACCTAGGCTTCAAGCGTGCTTTCAAAGGTACACAATATGAAGGACGTGGTGATATTATCACTCTAAAAATAGAAAAAGATGATTCAATTCCAGCAGGAACGAAGAATCTTTCTCTTACTCACAATCTTGATGGTGAGTCACGTTCAGTAAATATCGAGGTAGTAGAAAAAACTCACCTTGGTGATCTACAACGTAACCACATCTACTGGGTAGAAAAAGCAACTTCAAGTTCAATCATTGGACTTGGTGGACCGTCATTTAACCCAAGAAATGGTGTTGTTGAATCAGCTTCTGTTTACCTATATGGTGGTAACATGAAGTCTTCAATTAACTGGATGGTTGATAAGGCCATCGCAGAGAAGAACTTTGTTAAGAATATTACTCCAACTAAAGAGCTTAAAAACCTTGCTGATGAGCTTAATAAGAAAGCTATTGAAGATGCTCTAGCTGAGCACAAGGCAAAGACTCAAGCGGCAGGACAAAATACACAAGTTGCTGACTCTGATGAAGTTGAAGTTGAAATTGAAGGTGAAACAGTATCTCAAAGCACAAAGAAAGCTGAGATGAAATCTCACCGTCATGGTGTTGCTCATACTAACTTAAAGAGCAGCCTACTTAACACAATTAAGCGTCCAAATATCGCTTCACAGATGGGGAAAATCAAAGATGCTCACCGTCTAATGAAGAACGACTTTAGAGCTAGCTCATTTGATAAAGATGAAGTTCTTTCTAACTTCACAAGAGCTAACCAAAAAGAAGCAAAAGCAGTACATGCTGCTTGGCAAGCAATTGCTAATAAAGATGATGTTGCACTACAAGCTGCGATTCATGGTGACAACTCAATTGAGGCCCTTCAAGCGAAGATCAAGCACTCAATGGAGTACGATGCAAAAGGTAATAAAAACCCAATTTGTAACCACGAAACAGCTGAGTTTGCTCTAAGTAATCTTGCTAAGAACTACGATGTTCTAAAGATGGCACAAACTGACGAAGGTAAGAACGATATCCTAATTGATATTTGGATGCCGACTCTTGCTCACGAAATTGGACACAACCTTGGTCTACGTCACAACTTCGTTGGATCATTTGATAAGAAGAACTGGGTATTCCCAGGAGAAAAAGAAACTAAGAGAACTTCATCTTCTGTTATGGATTATACAATTGATGACCACGCTACTTACGATGGTCTAGCTCCATACGATGTATACGCACTACGTGCAGCTTATACAGGGATGGTTGAACTTGAAGGTTACACAAACTCAAGAAAGAAATCTGTAGAGATCAACGGTGTTGACGTTAAGGTATCTTCTGTAGAGTCTGAATTCGAACCAGGTCTATACTATCACCTAGTAAGAATTAAAGATGTTGTTGATGCACTAGTTGGAGAAAATGGAAACCCATCAAATATCTCTAAGCATAGACTTATGGCGGAAGCTGGTCTTAAGAGAATTAGATTCTGTTCAGATGAGGACGCTGGAAACTCTCCTCAGTGTAACAGACACGACTTTGGTTCATCTTTTGAAGAAATCGTAGATTACCAAATTGCAGACTACCGTCAGATGTATGAGTATATCTACTTCCCAGGTAAGCGTAAGGAATTCTACGGTGGAGCAGCATTTGGTTGGCTAATGGACAAGTTCTACAAGCTTAGAATGATGAATGAAGAGGTATTCTACCACCTAATTTATACTCCAGAGTTGTACTCTCAAGCAGATCAAGCAACTCATGATGCAACAACTAACGACCTAGTTAATGGTGTAATTAAATCACTATTCTTCCTACAGTCGGTAGTTGCAACTCCAGATATCACTCCAGGTGCTGGACTTGATACTGAAGCACAAAGAAACAAGAGATTTGTTTCGACTCTTGTACCATCTCAAACTGAAGTAACAGCTGAAGATGGAACAGTTCTACAAGTAGCAACGCAAAAACCAATGGTTGTTGAAACTAAGTGGAATGAGGCAATCTCACTAGATAGTGATTCATACAGAGCTAAAAACCGTGGTGTTGAATATGATAAGGCTGCAGCTCTTGTAGCACTTACAGAGTCAGAGTCGTACTCTTATAAGTACCGTTCAAACTCTTTAAGAATTCCATACCAGTTACTAGAGCAGTACCTATTTGGAATTGATATTAAAGATTCAATTGTACAATCAACAATTGGAGAAGTTCTTTCTGGTCAAGTTACACCACTAGTATATGACCCAGAAACTGGACGTAATATCCCACTAACTAACGGAGCTTTTAAAGTTGAAGTTGGTGAAGTTGAAACTAACTATGCTGCTATCGGTGGTCTAGTTTACGGTAACATTGATACTTTTGAACAAACAGCTAACCCTGCTCGTGCATTTTGGGTAAACCACATTTCTCAAAACGACCTACTTACTGAGACTTTTGAGCACGAAGGGCAAACTTACCAAATCCCAGAGGATTATGTAGCAGAGAAAACTGATATCAGAAAAGCATATGTACCTTACGCACAAGATTCATATGTAGCTGGTAACGTTATTAAGAAAGCGAGTATGATGCAGTTAATCTCTCACGATGAGCGTTGGTCAACATTCTTTAAAGAATGGGAGCAGGCACAAATCGCAGGACTTCAACTTGCTCAAACTCCAGCGGCACAAGGTGCAACTGAAGATACAATGAAAGCTCAAAAGACAGAGCTTGATATGGCAGCAGCTCTTGGTGATGCAACAGCAATTAAATCAGAGATGGAGAAATACTTCGCTCAGATCAACGCTCTTCTTGCTTCACAAAATCAAAAAGAGATGATTGCAGGATTCCTTGCTCAAAGAGCACTTGTAAAACAAGCTGGTTCATACTTTGTATCAGCACAATTTACAACAATGATGAATGAGATTGGTCTTGAAGGTGTGTCACTTGAATACATTAACCAAGTACTTAGCCAGGCAATCGCTCCAATCGCTTTTGAAGCTGAAGCATGTCGTCTTTCTGAGCAATACTGTTCAACAGTTGATATGATTCAAATGGCAAAGACTGGAAACAAGGATACTTACTTAGACAATAAGATCACTAACCTTCTGAACAACTTTTCAATGCCTTCTGTGAACGAGCAAGGTCAAGTTGAGCTATTCGCACCAGTTATTACAAAGATCATCCAAGGTCTAAATAATAACGAGCAAATCAAGTTAGGAGATGTTTTCTTAAGAGATATCCAAGAAAACAGCTTCGCTCAGATTCAGCAAATGGATCAGCTTGTTGGTGAAGCGATGACGAAAATGAAAGTTACTAAAGATGTAGATAGCTTCTACGGAGATATGAAGAGAAACGTAAAACTTCTTGGATTATACTTCAGACTAATTAATCCGATGGAAGGAAAATAATCCGAACCATCTACCGATAAATTGTTCTTAAATTTGAAACCCGCCCTGTCCAGGCGGGTTTCTTTTTTTGGAGGCGTCATTTGCCACGATGGCAAAATGATGCCGAACAACCCAGAGGCGACCACAAAGGGAGCCTTCGGGTAACCAACTTCAAAAACCACACTACTTACTCATTGAATTAAAGAATGTTATAATTTAAAAACACGATGGCAAAATGATGCCGAACAACCCAGAGGCGACCATGGCCTGCTTCGGCTCCTGCCTCTCGCAGGCATACAATTCTTCCTGAACATAAAGGGAGCCTTCGGGTAACCAACTTCAAAGACCACACTACTACTCATTGAATTAAAGTCCCTAAAAAATTACAACTCGACCCAAAACCTCATCTTCTTAACACCATTAACCTCAATAACATTCTCAAGCTGGCCACGGTTTTTACGAATTGTCTTCTCAGATCCAATATTACCTTCATCACAAGTAACAAGAACCTTTTTAAGGCCCTTAATATTGGCCCTAACGTAGTTTAAGGACTCAGCAAGAATTTTAGTCGCATATCCTTGACGGCGGAAACTGGGGCATACTCCATAACCAATATGGCCACCAACCTTTAAAAGATGATCGTTTAATTCAAAACGAATTGATGTACGGCCTACAATTCTCCCGTCCTCGTTGAAGGCAAAAAGTAATGCGGCAGCTACGTGCTCTTTTGGAATATGAATTCCCCTTGCAAACTCCGGAGCTATCGAAACATATTTCTCAAACTCTCTATTAGCTAGAGTTTCCCAGTAATGAACAAAGTCAAAATTGTTCTCCCAGTCCTCATGGAAAGCAGCAAAGAATTCATCCTTATCCTCATGAGTTAAATATCTTAGAGTAATTCTATTCATGTATCCCCTTCGTCTTAAACTAATCCAAAGACTCTAAATACTCAGCGCATGCTAAGTAAATATCTGCTTGTAAATGGCGGTTTTCTGACTTTAGAAGTCGGCAAACCTCTTCAGTGGTAGCTGATTTTAAATTATTAGAGTTAACGAAATTTGCATCTCCAGTGAAAACGACAGCAGCTGAGATAGGATGAGAAAAATGCTCTCGCAAGGGCGTCTCGTATTTATCTTCTAAGATCCAATGCCCAAGTTTGTTAATACTTTTCATACTAATGCCAAGTTCAAGACCTAGCATTCGCTCTAAACCAAAAATAACGCTTTCCCCTTCTCTTAATTCTCCTCCAGGATAGTCAAGCTTACCACTGTCTTTAACAAGGTATAGCCACTTGTCACCGGCCCTTGGAACAAAGAAAACATTGGTTATAAGGGATTCGTTAATTGGTTCTCCAGTTAAGAAAAAACGGCGTTTAAAATGCTCGTTATCAACAGGAGATAAGAGTGTTGAATATTTATCTACTTCCATTTAATAATTATAACAGAAAATAGAAACAACAAGGCCCTCTTTCGAGGGCCTTATTTATATCAAAATTTAAAATCTGAATTATGCTTTATTGAATTTGATAACTTCAGTTGGACAAGCTTCAGCAGC
Source organism: Halobacteriovorax sp. RT-2-4 (assembly GCF_047085445.1). Lineage (NCBI taxonomy): Bacteria > Pseudomonadati > Bdellovibrionota > Bacteriovoracia > Bacteriovoracales > Halobacteriovoraceae > Halobacteriovorax > Halobacteriovorax sp. RT-2-4. The sequence goes on along the minus strand of NZ_JBKIXY010000001.1, from coordinate 36,262 downwards.
TTCAAGAATTAAAAGTCCGTTATCAAGTGGCGCATCTGGACGAATCACACAGTTAGTATCTGTAACTTCGAATACTTCAGGGTAAATACCTTCACAAGCGTTACAAACAATACAACCTTCTTCAATCCATACCTTAGAAACAGCAAAGTTTTCTTGAGCAGGAGCTCCTGCACCAGCAGCACCAGCGAATTCACCAGCAAACTGTGGGTTTGCAGAAATTCTAAGTCCTACAGGAATATCACCTTGTGGAATGGCATCTGCAATAAATGAACGAGTTGTTTGGTGATAAAACATCTTTGGTTTTACGTAACCATATTTTTCATTAAATGTTTCAACAGTATTTTCAGCACCACGGAATGCTTCAATAAACTTGCGTCCCTTCATTGTGCGAGATTGAGTAACACCGTCTTTAGACTTAAGTTCGATTTCAACTGTTGAAGAATCAAGGTTTTCAAGCTCTAAAATATCTTTAAAAGCCGGTCCCATTTTAACTTCAATACCAAAGTCAGAATCTTGAACAGCAAAGTCACTTGAAACAGTTACTTGAGTTTTCTTACCAAATGGGTTGAATAGCCTTACCGTAACGTGGTTAAACTTAGCAGGCTGCCTAGAATTATTCCAACGGTAACCAAAAGCAAAACTTTCATCATCTGAAGATTTTAGAACTTCAAACTTCGACTTCCCAAATAGGAAGAAGAATGAACCTGAAAGAAGGCTTAAAACACCTAGTTGGACAACCATCCCTGTTACAACTAATAATGCAATGGCTAATGCAATTAAAGTAGTATTCACTTTATCTCCTTAAATTTCACTTGTAATTTCCTAGAGTATAGCACGAATTAAAATTATTCGTCTAAGGAATTACACATAGTTAAATCGATTTTATCTAACGCAGCTGGACTAAAGCCCACGCAACTCTTAAGTAGTCCACCATTAGCGACCGCGAGTCCAAGTGTTTGATTTTGCGATCTCATCCAATAGTGGCCATCGGCCACATCCATTTTTAATGTTTGGCCATTAACAAAACGTAGGCTCATGGCCTCGTCTAATTCTATTTTTTCAAATCCAATAAGTTCAGTTATCGGATTTGTGTAGTTCAATAAAAAATCATTAGCACTGAAATTTTCATCATCAAAGATTGCCAAATCAATACTATTTTCTAAATCAATTCCTGCTGAATTAGTTCGTCTTAAGTCTTCCAGAGCACCTCTTGTTCCTAATTTCTTAGCAAGGTCATCAAAGAGAACTCGGATATAAGTTCCAGAAGAAACACAAACACGAAAGACGATCTTACGGCCCTGAACCTCTAATAGTTCAATTTCATGAATTGTTCGCTCAACAGGTGGCTTTTCAATAAATACACCTTCTCGTGCCCACTCATGAAGCGCCTTGCCTTCGTGCTTAGTTGCTGAGAAAGCGGGAGGGCTTTGCATATACGGACCAATAAAAGTTTCAAGCTGACTCTTTACCTCATCGAAGCTTACGTCAGAAAACTCTAATTCTTCAATTGTACCTTCTTCAGTATCAAAATCACCTGTTGGAGAATTAACACCAAGAATTCCTGTCGCAATATACTCTTTAGAATCAATTTGAGTGTATTGATTTAATCTTGTTGCAGGTCCAATACCAATAACAAGTAGACCAGTTGCAAATGGATCAAGAGTTCCAAAATGTCCGATCTTACCAATATTTTTAGGAAGGTTTTTTTTAAAGCGCCTAATAACATCAAAGGAAGTTATCCCTTTTGGTTTATCAACTTTAAAAAAGAAAGGCCCAAAGATTGGGCCCTTAAATTTCTTATTTCTTGAAGCCATTAGAAAGACTTTCCTTTATCTTTTTCAGATTGCAGTAGTTTTTCAATTTCCTGCTCATCTTCAAATTGCGAGTCATACTCAGCAGTTAATGAAGGTGTGTGTCTTACTTGTAAAGTCTTAGCAAGGTGACTTCTAATTTTACCTAGAGAAGTATCCATCGCCTTAGCAATATCACCTCTTCTAGAAGGATCGAATGTATCCCAATATAACTTTGCCGTAGAAAAGTCTGGGCTTATCTCAACCTTAGTAATCGAACAAAATGTGAACGCAGAGTTATCTAGTCCACGACGAAGTAATTGATTTACTTCATTTTTAATTTGTTCTTCATATTGAAGTTTTTTCTTATTGCCACTCATGACATCTCCAACCGAATTAAAGAATTGGTGAGTCTGCTGTTAAAACATCCTCAAGCTTACGTTTCTTTTCTTTCAGTTTATATGCTTCGAATAGGTCGCCAACTTTTACATCGTTGTAATTTTCTAGGCCAACACCACATTCGTAACCATTTTTAACTTCTTTAACATCATCTTTAAATCTCTTAAGAGAAGACATCTTACCATCAAACATGATCTTACCTTCTCTAAGAAGACGTACGTTACAACCAACTTGGATAGCACCATCAACAACAATTGAACCAGCAATTGTTCCAACTTTAGGAACAGAGAATGTATCACGTACTTCCGCGCGCCCGATGTACTCTTCAGTAAACTCAGGATCGAGAAGACCTTCAACAGCTAGTTTCACATCATTGATTAGTTCATAGATGATTGAGTAAGTCTTAACATCAATTCCATACTGCTCAGAAAGCTTACGTGCAGAAGTTGATGGTCTCATATTAAATCCAAGAACAAAGGCACCCGAAGTATTTGCCAGTTCAATGTCTGAGTCACTAATTTGACCGACACCACCGCGAATAACTTTAACTTCAACCTCTGGATTTGAAATTGTTTCAATAGCAGATTTAATCGCTTCAAAAGATCCTTGAACATCTGAACGAATGATAAGGTTAAGATCTTTCTTTTGTCCCTCATCTGATACAGCAGTTGCAAAGAAGTCTTCAAGAGAAACTTTTGGCCCTTGAGTCTGAGCTGCAGTTTCAATTCTGATTCTTTCATCAATACGGTTTTGAGCAATCTTCTTTGCTTCTCTTTCGTTTTTAACAACGTTTAGGCTATCTCCTGGAGATGGCGCTTCTGCAAGTCCAATAATTTGTACTGGCATCGAAGGCCCAACTTTATTATGTTGAACACCTTTATGGTCAGTTAAACTTCTTGCACGTCCAAAAGTTTCTCCAACAACAATTGAGTCACCTTTTTTAAGTGTCCCTGTTTGAACAAGAACAGTTGCAACAGGACCACGTCCGTGCTCAATTCTTGATTCAATAACAACACCTTCAGCTGGCCCTTTAGGTTCAGCTCTAAGCTCCATGATTTCAGCTTGAAGTGCAATTGCTTCAAGAAGTTCATCAACTCCATCACCTTTAAGTGCAGAAATATGACAGAATTGAGTTTCCCCACCCCATTCCTCAGGAGTGATATTAAATTCTGTTAGAGCTTGTTTAATACGATCTGGGTTAGCACCTTCACGGTCCATTTTGTTAACCGCTACAATTAAAGGCTTACCTGCAGATTGAATGTATTTAATTGACTCTACAGTCTGAGGCATAACACCATCATCAGCAGCAACAATTAAAATAACAATATCTGTAATATCAGCACCACGCTGTCTCATAGCACCAAAGGCCGCGTGACCTGGAGTATCTAGGAAAGTAAGCTTAGAGTCTTTAACATCTACCGAGTAAGCTCCAATGTGCTGAGTGATCCCACCAGCTTCGCCAGCAGCAATCGATTCATTTCTAATATAATCTAGTAGAGTTGTTTTACCGTGGTCAACGTGACCCATAATTGTAATAACAGGAGCTCGAAGTGGAAGCTTATTTAGTTGCTCTTCAGAAAGAGATTCTTTCCCAAGTGCCGCATCCTCATCAAAAGTCTGATCCTCTACTCTATAATCGTAAAGAGACGCAATTTGTCCCGCTAATTTAAGACCAATATAGTCACCATTTCTAACAAGTAGATTTAGGTCAAGACACTTATCGATCATATCTTTAAGCTTAATAGATAGCTTCTTCGCTAATTGCTCAGCGTAAGCACCACCGTGAAGCTTAATAATTCTCTTTGCTTCTTTTACTTCTGTAATCTCAGTTGATTTCGAAGGTCCTGAGTACTGACGCTTTCTCTTAACTTGAGTATACATTGGGCGTCCAGTACCTTGAAGTGAAGAGTAAGACTTAAGCTCTGAAGTTGCACGTTCTTCGTTAAGGGCTTGTGAACGGTTAACCGTCTTCTTAGCACTTAACATAGAAGCAAGACCACTTAGACGATTTTTATCCTTCTTAGCTGTACGATCTTCATCACCTTCAACAACACCTGCTTTAGTGTTGATATCATCTTGAACTTCTTCGTCCTTAGTAGCAGCTTTCTTTGCCTTGCGAGCAGCAGCTTTCTCTTTATCTTCTTTAGTTGGAGCTGAAACAATTCTTAGACCAAATGGCTTTCCATCTAGAGTCGTCGATTCTTTCTTCTCTTCTTTTTCTTCAGAAGCTTTTTTCTCTTCAGTCTTAGCCTCGACAGCAACTTCTTCTTTTGCTTCCTTAGCTTCAACTTCTTTTTCTTCCTCTACTTCAGGAGCGTGAGCTTCCTCAGCAACAGGAGTACTTACAGTCTCTTCTGCATTTACTTCAATATCTTCAGAAGATTCAACAATAGCTTCAGTGTTTTCATCATCAGAAGTTGCCTCCGAAGATTTTGATGAAGCTTTACGACGTACAACAGTCTTCTTCTTACGAGTAACTGTCTTCTTAGCAGGTTTATCTTCCTCACTATCATCGTCAGCTTGTGCCGCAGACTTCTTTCTTACAGTCGCCTTTTTTGCAGCTTTCTTTTTGACCGTTTTCTTCTTTGTCGCCTTCTCAGCAGGTGCATCTCCAGCACTTCCTCCAGTAAGTGATTCCCACTTAGTAATATCTTCATCAGATAATACCGACATGTGGTTTCTTACTGAGAATCCGTGTGACTTCAGCTCTTCTACGAGGTCTAATGGCTTCTTTCCGAGTTCATTGGCCAATTCAAATATTTTCTTAGGCATTTTATCTCCGTAGTATGACTACACTTTTCTATTTTAAAATTACTTAATTTTAAATGCAGCTAATTCTTCTCTTAATCTTCTTTCTGCTTCATTAAATTTGTCTGAACCTTCATCTTCCTGCTCAGCACCTTCTTTATTAATAATACCTAGGTACTTAGGAACTGCAGAAGCAGATACTAATTCTTCTTCACCTTCTGGTTGAAGCTCAATTGTTCCTTCTTCAACTAACTTTGCAGCTTCATCAATTGCAGTTTGTGCTGTAGCAGCATCAACACCAGTCATAGTAGCAATTTCATCCGCAGGAGTTGCCATGAAGTCACCAATTGCCATGATGCTATTTTGTACAAGTACTTGTGCCATTGCATCTGTAACAGATGGGATTTGAAGTAAGTTCTCAACTGACTTATTAACTTTTTCTTGAAGTTTAGACTTCGAGATAATGTTAATATTGTAACCAGATAGCATTGCTGCAAGACGAACGTTTTGTCCACGACGTCCAATAGCAAGTGATAGCTGATCTTCTTCTACGATTACGTCCATTGATTTTGAATCGTGATCAATAGAAATATTTTCAATTTCAGATGGAGCAAGAGCTGCAATAGCAAATGTAGCTAGATCATCATTCCATCTTACGATATCAATTTTTTCACCTTGTAGTTCATTAACAATATTTTGAACTCGTGATCCTTTCATACCAACACAAGCACCAACTGGATCAATATCTTTATCTACTGATTGAACAGCGATTTTAGCTCTTTGACCTGGCTCACGTGCAGCTGATTTGATTTCAATTGTTCCATCTTGAATTTCTGGAACTTCAATTTCAAAAAGCTTAACAAGGAACATTGGTGAAGTTCTTGAAAGTCTAATTTCTGGCCCACGGTTAGTCATAACTACTTCAGTTAAGTAAGCTTGTACTCTGTCACCAGGGTTAAATTGCTCACCAGGAATTAGCTCTCTTCTTGAAAGAACAGCATCGGCCTTCCCAAGATCAACAACCACGTTTCCACGCTCATATCTTCTAACGATACCAGTTACAAGATCACCTTGTCTGTGCTTAAACTCAGAGAATAGGATTTCTCTTTCAGCATCGCGAACTTTTTGCATAATAATCTGACGCGCAGTTTGTACGTCAACACGTGTGAAGTTAGGGTTTTCAATTTTGATCCCTAATTGGTCACCGATTTCAACATCTTCATCAAGCTCTCTAGCATCACCTAGATTGATTTCAATAATTGAATCTCTTACTTCATCTACAACGTTTTTATATTGGAAGATCTCTACATCATCGTCATCTTCGTTATAACGAGTTTCGTATTCACCTTGAATTCCAAACTTCTTTCTAGCAGTTACTAAGAAAGCTTGTTCAATTGCGTTTACGATAATGGCCTTATCGATACCACGGTCTTTACCTAACACATCAATAATTTTACTTAATTCTGAGAAACTCATTTTTCACCTCAAACAATTACACTTCTGGTTCAAGTGCGATCTTATTAATATCATTTAAGTTTAATTTTAAATCAAAATCACTATCGAGAGTCACGTCGATATAGTCGTCTCCGTAGCTATTTAAGCTACAAATAACTTTCTTAGCATTTGCTGTTTTCTTATCAAACTTTTCACCTGGGAAAAGATCCCCAAATTTCTTATTAAGTTGAACAAGAATACGCTCACCGATACTTAATTCTAAGTGCTCTCTTGTTTTAATTTTTCTAAACATTCCTGGAGAAGAAACTTCTAGAACAATATCATCTGGAATCCAATCAAGTGCTTCCATTGGCTCACTAAAAGCGCGGTCAACGTTCACACAATCTTCGATTACAGCTGTTCTTGTCTCTTTATTCATTATGTAGACGCGTAAAGTTTTAGAACCTTTGATATACTCCATATCATAAAGAAGGTAACCTTCCCCACTTACAACTTCAGTAGCAAGTTCGAAAAATTTTTGTTCCATACCTGAATAAGAGATATCTAAATCCATTAAAACGCATCCCATATGCTTTTACAAAAAAGCCTATAAAAATAAAAAAAAAGGGTAGCCCTAAAAGTCTACCCGATTATATCTTGTTAAATATTTAACTAATCGTTATTTACTCAAAAACCTGAAAAAAACTTTCTAATTTCTAAGTACTTATTAATTATCAAAGATTTTGAAATCTTGTCAAGGTTTGTCATTGATAACTTATGAAAACAACTTCAGCTTACGACTACTTGCATTATAAATGCACTACTTCCATCTGCATAGAAATTCTTCTTTAGATGAATTTTTTCAAGGCCCAATCTCTCATAAAACCTGATGGCCCCCTCATTTGAAGCCTCCACCTCAAGATAAACTTGAAATATTTGGCCATTAAAAACACTCTTGCAATGACTCAGCATGTCTTCAAATAGCTTTTTGGCAATTGAGCGTCTTCTAAAGTCAGGGTGAACGATAATTTTATATAAATGACAAAAATCTGGTTGATTCACCTCAAACACACAAATTCCCACAACTTGATCATCTTCGGCCCAGATACATGAAATGTCTCGACCAGAGGATGCCAATTGTTGCCAATTTTCTTTTGACCAAGGCCATTTGAAAAATGCAGCTTCAAAGTCGCATAAATTCGACAGTATCTCTTCGTCAATATTGCTTATTAAGTCTATTTTGAATTCTTTCATCTTTATAAGAATAACCTTGAGTCAACATTCTTTAAAACGAAGTCTTTATATTCCTCATCTATATAAGGGCCATTATCTAATTTATGAGTTTCTAGAAAATTTTGGTATCTCTTCTTCAATTCGTAATTTGTGTTATAAATCTGAACCACTTTTTTAGTTAGCTCTTTACTTATTTTACAAGTGCCAAACTTTGGATACGAAGCGTACTCACTTTCTAAATCCATAGACTTTGAGAGCAATAATACTCTCTTTATTAAGTCTTTCTGTTTTGCATTAAGGGACTCTGGCGCAATTGTAACTTGCTCAAGAGCAGGAGCTAGGCCAGTTAACTTAGCAATATAGTTCTTTTTCCCTATCAGGCACAAACTTTGATTATAAGCTTTTAAAAGATCATTTGTGTTTTGACCGAAATAGATTTGGCCATTTACAGAGAAAAGGGCCCTATCTTTGAGGGCCCATGTATTCATTAAAAATATTGAAACTAGAATAAATCGCATTAAGTATAATGCTAATTAAACTGGAGAACTAATGTCAACGTTTGCTACAGCTTTACCTGCAGTAAGTTTTGTCTCCATCTGATAACGAATCTTAACGTCTGGGTTGAAAGTATATCCATCTTTACCACGGATAATGTACTTTCTCTTCGTATTACTATTGTCTTTCGGCTCGATAAGCTTTCTTAGACGAGAGATTGACGTATAAATAAGTTTGTCGTGAATTAGTGGATTGTACTCGTCTTTCCAAATCTCACGTGCCAGATCTTCTTTGTCATAAAAAGAACCACGGTTCTTAGCTAGCAAGAATAGAATTTCAAGAAGAACAAAACGGTGCTTAAAGTCGATAACACCAATATTCTTTTCTTTCACTTTTCTATTATTGCGATCAAGGTAAATATCAACACTTGAATCATTAACTTCATGAATTTCAGCATCAAGTACATTAGTTAGACGCTTAAAAGTTGTTGAATCAACTGCTTGCTTTGCAAGGTTATAGTAAAGAGTAGCTTTATCATAATCACCCTTCACTTTTTCAACCTGACCAATTCCTAAAAGAATATAACCATAAAGATTCCAACACTTCTTATTCTGAAGTGTAATATTAGCAAGATTGAAGTGCTTTAAAGAAGCCTCCACATCACCTTTGGCAATTAGGATTTTTCCATAAGTCATATGCATCGAACCACCAAGATATTCCTTATTAATAATCTTTAATAAGTTATCCAGTTGGGCCATGTAATCAAGAGAAAGGTCGAATTCACCTCTATTATAAGCATTATTAGCTAGGGCCAATAAACACTTTGAGTGAAGATCAGGATCATTTTCTTCTTTAGATTTATTATAAGATAGCTCTAAGTCGCTAAATGCACCTGCAAAATCATTTCGATACGACTTGATTAAACCTGCATAATAGAAGTATTCAGCAGAAAGACTACCAAGGTTTACTTGTAAGTCATTAATGATATTCTCACTCTGATTTACATACTTAGCGGCTTTTTCATCTTCAAGCTTTTCAGCAGCAATTCTAATAAGAAAACTTAGAATTTTTAAAACGCGATAATTATCCTGAGGACACTCAGCACAGTCGATGGCCTTTAAAAAGTTTACTTCGGCCTTATTAAGATCGGCTTTATCATAATGAAGTTTTCCTAATTGGTAATAAGCCTTACCAACCTCTAACTTAGTCAAAATATCTTGTGAAGGAATAAGCCCTTCACCATGACCAAGAAAGCCTAAAACCTCAGTCTTAAAGCCGCTGTTTACACTATTTCCAGATTCTTGTCCCCCGACAATCTGCATATCAACTCCCTATTTCTATTCCGCTGTGAGAATTTTGTGGAATCTTACCACAACATGTTCATAACATGTCATCACGCTGCCCGTCAAAACTCTTTATAATAACTAAAATAATTACACTCAAAATATTGATGAACCCTTTAATTATTTGATATTATGGGCCTTTAAAGTAGGAATTATTCCAAAATTTTATGGAGATTACATGCCCAAGTACGATTTAGACACAATCAGACACTCGAGCGCCCACTTAATGGCGCAAGCAATTTCAAGACTTTATCCTAATGAGAGCGTTCAATTTGGCGTTGGACCTGTTATTGAAAATGGCTTCTACTACGACATTCTGATGGATCGAACCCTGGGCGAGGAAGATCTTCCAAAAATTGAAGATATGATGAAAACAATCATCAAAGAAAAATTACCAATCGAAAGAAAAGTTATGACTAGAACTGAGGCTGTTGAATTCTTCAAGTCGCAAGGTCAGGAACTTAAAGTAGAACTTATTGAAGCAATCCCTGAAGACGAAGAAGTTAGCTGTTATTCGCAAGGTGAATTCATTGACCTTTGTCGTGGGCCACACGTAGAAAATACAACTGACCTACCACAAGGTTTTAAGCTTCTTAGCATTGCGGGTGCATACTGGCGTGGTGATGAAAAGCGTGAAGTTATGCAAAGAATTTATGCTGCTTCGTTCTCAGATAAGAAAGAACTTAAGCAACATCTTATGATGCTTGAGGAAGCAAAAAAGCGTGATCACAGAAAGTTAGGAAAAGAACTAGAATTATTCCACTTTGAGCCAGTTGCTCCAGGTGCTCCTTTCTTTATGCCAAAAGGAACAATCGTTATTAACGAACTTGTGAACTATATTAGAAGACTATACCGTATCTATGAATACGATGAAGTTATCACGCCTCAAATCTTAGATAGCTCTCTTTGGCATACTTCTGGTCACTATGAGCACTACAAAGACGACATGTTCTTTTCAAAGATTGACGATCGTGAATATGCGGTAAAACCAATGAACTGCCCATGTCACATGCTAATGTTCAAGCACTATAAGTATAGCTACCGTGACCTACCACTTCGTTATGCGGACTTTGGCCGTCTTCACAGAAATGAAAAAGCAGGTGCACTAGCAGGTCTAACTCGCGTGCGTTCATTCTGCCAAGATGATGCCCATATCTTCTTAGCACTTGATCAAGTTCAAGAAGAAATTCAAAGAACAATGAAGATGATCTTCACAGCTTACGAGCTATTTGGTTTCGATAATATCACTGTTAATTTATCAACTCGTCCAGAAAAGAAAGCTGGTGATGATAAGACTTGGGATATTGCAGAGAACGCACTTGAAGAAGCACTAAAAGCTTCTGGTCACAATTATGTTATCAAAGAAGGTGACGGTGCATTCTATGGACCAAAAATTGATATTGAGGTTGCAGATGCAATTGGACGTAAGTGGCAGCTTGGGACAATTCAGCTAGACTTCCAACTACCAGACCGTTTTGATCTTAAATTCACGACGGCAGACGGTGGCGAAGAAAGACCAGTTGTTGTACACCGTGCCCTACTTGGATCACTTGAGAGATTCTTTGGTGTTTACACTGAGCACGTTGCAGGTGTTTTCCCTTTCTGGCTAGCACCAGAGCAGATCGTTATTGTTCCAGTTAATAATGAAGCACACGGGGAAGCTGCTCACAAACTTAAAGAGCAATTATTTGCGCAAGGTTATCGTGTAAGCGTAGATGATCGTAATGAAACAATGGGATATAAGACTCGCCAAATTCAAAAGTCTAAAATTCCATTCATGTTCGTTGTTGGTGATCGTGAAATTGAAAACAATGCCGTAGCAGTTAGAAAGCATGGAGCAAAAGGTTCGTTCAATTGGACGAATGCAGAAATGCTTGAGAAACTTAAGGCACTAGATAGTTTAAAATACCCTAAAGCATAAGCTTTAGGGTTTTTTATATATTCACTTTAAAAGAAGGTTTCCATGGAAAGGAAAAATATCTTAATCATATGTGGTGGTGGGTCTACTGAGCATGAAGTGTCTCTTCGCTCTGCTCAATATATAAAAGAGCAAGTCGCCATCAATCCAGAGTTCAACCCTATTGTCGTTGAAATGACAAAGTCGGGGGATCTTACTTTAAACGGTCAAAAAGTTAGCCTAAATGGACAGATATTAGAAACGGCAACAGAAAGGCCATATATCAATTATGTCATTCCAGTTATTCATGGACCTCCAGGAGAAACTGGAGAAATACAATGCTTCCTTGAAATGCATAAGCTTCCCTACCTTGGCCCACGCCATGAAGGAAGTAGTATTTGTTTTAACAAGGTAACGACAAAGTTATGGTTTGATCATCTAGGTATACCAAATACGAAGTGGATGTCGATTCACAAAGATTTACCTTATGAACGAAGTGAAGTTGTGGATTTTTTTGAAAAATCAAATAATGACGTTTTCATCAAGGCTGCTAGTCAGGGCTCTTCAGTAGGTTGCTACCACGTAACAAATAGAGAAGATTTGGTGGATGCAATCAATAAAGCACTCGAGTATAGCGATGATATTCTCATTGAAAGAACACTTAAAGGGCGTGAGCTAGAAATTGCAGTATTTGAGCAAGAAGGAAATCTCCACGCATCTAAACCTGGTGAAATCGTAAATGCAAGTGATGAATTTTATGATTATGAGCAAAAATATAGTGAGCAATCAAAAGCTAAAACTTATGTTGAGGCGCCTGAGTTAACTAATGAACAGATCTCTCAAATGCAAATTATAGCTAAGACAGCATTCAAATGCCTAAAGCTAAGACATCTGTCACGCATAGACTTCTTCTTAAGCGATGGGGATATCTACTTAAATGAAATCAATACTTTTCCAGGTATGACAAGTATTTCAATGTTTCCAAAAATGCTAGAAAACACAGGACTCAAATTTAGTGATTTTCTAAAAGAGAAGATTCAAAAAGAAGTTAGATAATATAAAACACTTAAGGGTTAAAGAGATGGAAATCAACTTAATTGGTAAAAACAGTCACGAACACGCTAAAGAAAAGCTAGCAACAATGTACAAGGATAACTTCACTTCTGCAGAGAAGAAAGAATATATTCCTCATCATAAATTTTCACAAGGAGCATACCTTGCGATGGAAACAAGAGATGAAAATTCTCCAGAATTTCTCCTCGATGCTGCTTCACAGATAGCCACACTAGGACTTGGTTTCAATGCAACGGCCCTTTTTGGAACAACAATGCATGAAAGTGCATGGACAGGAAATTATCTCGATTCAACTTTTATCGAAATCGCCGAGTCTTTTAAAACTCTTCTAAGAGAGAAAGCTTCTAACGACAAACTTACACCAGTATTTGTGAACTCTGGAGCGGAAGCCAATGAAGCGGCCCTTATTATGGCCTATATGAAAAGGGCCCATACTGGTGCAAACAAAATCATAGCTTTTGAAGGCAGTTTTCACGGACGCTTCCTATCAACACTTTTCTCGACTTGGAATCCAAGTAAGCGAGAGCCATATCAAATCGAAGGACATGAAACAACTTTCATCGATTATCCTGAAACAAAGAATGATCAATTTATTTTAGATATAGATCCAGAGTGGATTAGATTATGGGAGAATCCATTTTCACCAAGCTTTGAAGCAAATTTAAAAGAATTTGAAAGTAAAGCTGATGATTTACTTAAATCAGAAATCGCCTCTTTAAAGCAACTTCATGAAGTTCTAAAAGAGAATACTCACTTTGCAATTTTAGTTGAGCCAATGCAATGCGAAGGTGGTGATCGCTATTCAACAAATCGCTTCCATGTGGCCCTTAATTTGATCGTAAAATCTTATCAAGTTGCACTTATCTATGATGAGGTTCAAACAGGGTTTGGACTTGGACGAGACTTCTTCTGGCACAGAACATTTGATCTAAAAGATTCACAAGGAAATCAAATTAATCCTGAGTATATTACATGTGCAAAGAAGGCCCAAAGTGGAATTGTACTGACACAAGATCCATGCTGGGAGAATAATGAGTTTCAAACTTCTTCTGTTATCAGAGGTTACTATCAAGCAATAGCAATCGATCAACTTCGCTACAAAATTGCAACAATCGAAGAATATACAAGAAATAAACTTAATCAACTTATAAGTAAGTGGGATCAGCTTTCATCACCTAGATGCTTTGGTGTCGCATTTGCTTTTGATCTATCGGATGCAAAAGATATTGCACCTTTTATCTCAAACCGCTTTGACCTAGGACTACTCTATTATCAAGCTGGAGATAATACACTAAGATTTAGACTTAATACGGCCTGGACTAACGAAGATATCGACTATCTATTCGACGCAATTAACGAGATTGCTAACCGAATTTATAAAGGTGAAACAAATAAACTAGAATATACTCCAAAAACTAAAGTAAATTCTCCCAATGAATACTTATGGCATGCAAAATTAGTGGAAGCCTTCAGTGGGAACCTTCAAGACAAAGCGGCATTTAGCTTTGCCCAAAAATTCTTTAATGAAGAATTTAACTTAGAATTAATTAAAATTGATGGTGAAAACTTCGACTATTACAAACACAAGATTGAAGAAATCCAACGTCATACATATGAGCCAACGAGACAAACAAGCATTGAGAAATTCGAAAAAATTGCTCATTGTAAAGATTCAATTGCGATGGCCCTACTAAGCGAAACAAGACAACTGGTAGGAATCTCATTTGCAGGTAAAATTACTCACTTCCCTCATGAGAGTGGACTACGCTTAGTTAAGTATTTCAATAGTCCAAAAACTCTTTATATGCTCGATACAACAATTATAAATATGGAGCAATCACAAGGAATGGGAAAATACCTAAAGTATGCGCTAACACTTATTGCAAGTGCCAATGGCAACGAATATATCTACGGAAGAAACCGTGATATTCACGCAGGAGCAATGCTTTCTATAAACTGTTCTCTTGGGGCCATCATTGAGATGAAACTTAAAGAGAATTATCTCGATGATGAAGAGCATCGCGATGTTATCATCTATCGCCAAAACCTGAGATGGAGTAATGAGAAATTAAAGTACTCAACTTCCCCTATCTTAAATGCTGCTTCATTCGAGAGTATGCCAACACTTGTAAACAAGATCTGTCTTTCAAACTTCATTGATGAAAGTTTTATGGCAAATCTTAAGCGTTTCAAAGATATCGCACCTAAAGAACTACAACACTTTTTTACAGCGAGTGGACATAGTGAGTGTGTAGAAAAAATATTCAAATCGATTCTTATCAAAAATCAAAAAGAAAGAACAAAAGTAATATCTTTTAACCATGACTATTTTGGTAAGCAAAGCTTTATGTCCGCTACTCTTTCAGGCGTTTTAGACTTCTATCCGAACTCTAAAGTAGATACGATTGGCCAACTAAAAGAAAAACTTGCGACCAAAGATTACTTAGCTCTTTTCATTGGTGATCTTTTAGTCAATTTTACTAATGAAGAACTAAAAGAAATTATAAAAATCGCACATGACAACGGAACAAAAGTTGTTTTTAACGAAAGTGTTTATTTTCATAATAAAAAGAAACTCTTTTCAAAAGACCATGGAATTATTCCGGATGCTAGCTACATTCACATCGCAGGACAAATTGGTATTTGTATGCTGCAAGAAGAAGTCTATGAGTCAAGGCCTCTAATGATGATCTCAACGTGGGATGGTGACGCTTATGCTCTTTCTCAAGCTGTATCATATTTAGAGTCACCTGCTGACGCTAAAAAAGAATTTAAAATTATTAACGACACTTCTTACGCTTTTACATTAAAAGCGCCAAGTATTTTTGGTAACCAAACAAGTAAGAAGTGGTATTTTACATGTTAATGACAGACTTAAATTTACCTATATTCAAATACGATGCTTGTGGCCCATACGAAAATGGGCTTAAGCACGGTGAAACTTTTAAAGAAGCAATACAAGAACTTATAGAGATTAGAACTGGCCTTCTTCTTAAAAGGTCACCGCATTTGAAAGATAAACTTGATGAGTTTGCAAACTTACAGTTTAAAGAAACCATGAAGTTTGATGCAAGCCTAGCACAAGAGATTGAAGGGATAGCGAAAGGCAGTGAAACTTCAATCAAAGACATTATTATCCTAAATAACTACACTGACTTTAGAGATATTCAACTCGATAGTGAGAATCAAGACGAAGGGTGTACATCGGTCTCATATATCGATGATAAAAATAGCATCGCTGCTCAGACATGGGATATGCATCAAAGTGCAAAAAATTATCTCATGCTAATTGAAATTGACGATAAGGATAATGGAACAAAAGAACTTATCTACACAGTTTGTGGATGTTTAGGATTAATGGCCGTTAATAACCATGGTCAATTCATTGGTGTTAACAATATTAATGTCCTAGATGGAATAAATGGAATTATCTGGCCTGCATTAATTAGAAAAGCAGCGAAACAAAAAAGCCTTAATGATATGGGAAAATTACTAATGGAAGCTCCCATTACATCAGGCCATAATTATCTTATAAGCGATGGAAAAAGTGCCTTCAATTATGAGATCACTCCTACACAAAAAGAAATTTTAAATACAAACCCACAAGGTCTAATCTTCCATACAAATCACTGTCTTGGTAGCACAGTTAGAAAAGTAGAAGATCGAAACAATATTAGTAAAACGACACATGCAAGGTTTGATCTTGTCGAAAAGTATAGAAGTGAACTTAAGGATGAAGCATCTATTATGAAACTTCTTATGTCTCACGACGGCCATCCTTTATCAATTTGCTCACACTACTCTCCAGAGGGAGCAAGTGATCCTTCTCAAACATGTGGTGGCGCACTTTATAATTATCAAACACAGATATTTAAGGCCTGGAGAGGCTGCAAAAAATATGACAAAAATTTTGAATATGTAGAAATTCATCTACCCCTAATTTTATGAGAAATTAGATTTTAAAGTGAGAGTTTATGGCCCATCTACCTTTTTTTCACACATGGACAAAACAAAACCAGGCCAAGAAAATCGATATCCAAAATACTTTTGAATGGGGCTATATTACATCTTCTAATCAGAAGATTTATGACCTTTCTTCAGGAAGTTATCATCAGTCATTCGGCAATAGAAATATTCAAATTGAAAAGGCAATGATTGAGCAAATCAAGTCAATGCCAATGGCAACCCCAAAATGTCAATTTGAACTAAAAGAGACTGTATCGAAAAAGCTCGTTAACCTGATAGGTCTTGACGGAAGAATCTTCTATACAACTTCAGGGGCCGAATCAAATGAAAATGCCATAAAGATGGCCAGGCAAATTACAGGGCGCCAATTTATACTATCATGTGAAACTTCCTATCATGGAGCGACACTGGGTGCTCTTGCTCTGACAGGAGATTGGCGCCGAGATGGTGCGGGTGTTCCTTCAAGGTTTCACGCTTTCATTCCAAACTTCTTTAATGATCCAGACTTAGAGAAAACAAAAAAAGTCATTCAAGACATTGGAAGTAGTGATATTGCAGCGATTTGTATCGAAGTTATAACAGGTGGCAATGGCGTCTTCATTCCCCCACAAAGCTACTATGATGAAATCATGAAAATTTGCAAGGAAAATGGAATCAAACTCATTTTAGATGAGGTCGTGTGTGGATTTGGTCGAACAATGACTAATTTTGGTTTTCAAAATTATACAAATTTAGAAGCTGATTTTATTAGTCTTGCAAAAAATATCTCTGGTGGATTCTTTCCATTTGGAGCAGTCTTTGTTAGTGAAGATAATGCAGCTTACTTTGATGACAATATACTAAGCTGTGGACTTACAAATGCTGCACACCCTATCGGATTAAAAGTTCTTGATGAAGTTATGTCATTAATTGAATCGAATGATTTTATTAAAATAAGAAACCAGAACTATGACCTCTTAAATCAATTTAAGATCAAATTAGAAAACTCTCATGCGATAGATTCCATCAGGCATATTGGCCTTCTCATGGCCATTGACCTTAGTGATGTAATCATAGAAAGTTCTCTATTATGGAACAAATTACTTTCAAATGGTCTTTTCATTAATATCACAAACCGCTCTCTAATCCTTTGTCCGTATCTAAATTACGCACCAAAAGAACTAGAAGCTTGCTTAAATAATTTATTAAATATAATCGAGGACTCATATGTACAGTAAGATTTACCCAAGTGCCCAAGAAGCGCTCAAGGATGTAACAAGTGGCTCAACGATAATGAGTGGCGGATTCGGCCTTTGTGGAATCCCGGAAAACTCAATTAATCAGTTAGCTCAAATGGAACTAAGAGATTTAAAAGTTGTTTCAAATAATATTGGAAACTCAGGACGAGGACTTGTAAAACTTTTGAAAAAGAAAATGATCTCAAAAGGATTCTGTTCATATGTAGGAGGTAATCCAGACCTAGAAGCGGCCATGTTCGCAAATGAAATAGAAATCGAACTAGTACCTCAGGGAACGCTAAGTGAGAGAATTAGAGCGGCAGGTATGGGAATTCGTGCCTTCTATACTCCAACAGGATATGGGACAGAAGTGGCCGAAGGTAAAGAAGTCAAAGAATTTGATCGTCCATGTATTTTAGAAGAAGCGCTACACGCAGACTTTGCAATTATCAAAGCACAAAAAGCAGATCCATATGGAAATCTATGGTTTAAAGAAACAGCTAGAAACTTCTCCCCTCTTATGGCAATGGCAGCAAAGACAACGATCGTTGAGGTGGAAGAAATAGTTGAACTTGGAGATATCAAACCTGAAGATGTGCATATACCAGGAGTCTTTGTTCAGCGAATTTATCAAGGTTCAAATTATGAAAATGCTATTGAATTTTTAAAAACGAGGGAGTCATAATTATGTGGACGAAAGAGCAGATGGCCAAAGAAGTTACAACTCTCTTTACAGAGAACTCTACGATTAATCTTGGAATTGGACTACCAACAATAATCCCATCACAACTTCCTAAGAATCATAGCTATATCATTCATAGTGAAAACGGTGTTCTTGGTGTAGGTGACAACCCGACAGAGGCCGAAGTATCGGCTACTTTAATTAATGCAGGCAAAGAAACTATTACGGTTGAAAAAGGTGCAAGCTTTTTTGATAGTTCGATGAGCTTTGGAATGATTAGAGGTGGCCATATCGATTTCTGCGTCCTTGGTGGAATGGAAGTTGATACACAAGGCTCACTTGCAAACTGGAAGATCCCAGGTAAGAAAATCACGGGAATGGGTGGAGCTATGGACCTAGTCAATGGCGCTAAAAATATCATTGTTATGATGAGTCACTATAGCAAAACTGGTGAGCCTAAACTATTACCAGAGTGCACTCTCCCTCTCACTGGAAAAAGTGTCGTTAATTACGTTGTAACTGAATGTGGAAGCTTTAAAATTGAAGATGGAAAATTTAAAGTTTTAAATATGGCCAATGGATTAACTATTAAAGAATTGAATAAGAATTTTGATAACGAGATTTTTGAGTAAAAAAAAGAGGGCCCTGCAACTGGCCCTCCATTTTTTCGGCTTCATGCCTATCTCTTGCTACGACATCCTGTCGATCAATTAAATTATAACGCACAATAATGAAAAATGCAGAAAAAAAATAAATGGGTAAACATTTCCATTTACCTTGAAGCACGTTTATAATTAAACGTAATCACAAAAACTTACGGGGAATAGATGAGTATTTTCAACAGGAATAAAGCGGCAAATAATAGCACTCATGCTTTTGAGTCTCAAAAATACAAACAAACATTTACATATTTTATTCCTTCCCCACCGGCCAGATCGACACCATATCAAGAAAAAGCATTTGATCAAGTTACTCAGTTCTTAAATGCAAAAGAGATGGCCTATCATATTGCTCATACTGCTGTTAATGACAAAGGCCTTTGGGTAATAATTGAGATTTTTGGAAAACAAAAAGAAGTTACAAAATTAATTCAAGAGCTAAATGATTCCTTTAATTCGAGTTACAGTACAGAGAGTGATTCAGAGCTTGAGATTTATTACGAAGAAAATGAAGAGTTTCATAAAGATGATAATTACAAAGCTTAATACAAATCAATTTAAAACTTTAATTATACTCCTAGGATTAATCCCTCTTATCGGATGCTCTGAAGTTGAAAAGCAGTTAAATACTTCTCAAAGTATTAACCATACTTGTCCTATTGTAGAAAAGAAAAACAATATTTTATTAGATAACGAAAAAAATGAACCCGAGATTAGTAAGATAATTAGCTCGAAATCAACAAACTCAAGCTATCGTAATCAGATATTAAATTTTACACTCTCTCAATTATACTTCTCTCCGCACGCGACTACGCTCAACTCTCATACCTTATTGATTGCAAAGGTTGCAGGAAAAGATTTCTTCATTAACAGTATTCCACAAAAACAAAATGATTTCGCTTTTTTGAATGCCATTTCTCAAATGGCAAATTTCTATAAAAAACCGCTCGCAATCAAAAATCGACTAACGCTTATCGAAAAGAACATTAGTGAATACATCTACGCCTCAAACTCTTTGGAACAATTTATTAAAGATAATCAGGCCGAATTATTTAAGAATAAAGATTTGAAAAGATTGTATTTTAGAGGTGCTCAAGGTGTACGTGAGAATGAATTATTTGCAAGACTTAGTTATGTAAAAAGACTAAGTAAATTAACAAAATTTGCTAAAGATCATAATAGTATAAATAGCTACAACTCCAACTACCTGTTTAGAAGAGGTAATTATAGTTGCTCATTTGATTCAAAACTTCATGACTCAAAAATGGCCATCTTAAAAAGGCCTAAGAAATCATACTACAACACTTTTTCTCATTATAAAGACCAGAATAATTATATTATTGGGATTACAAGTTCCCTACCTGAGATTAATAATTCAATCAAAGATGTTCTACTGTCGAATTTTGAAAATGATAATTACACAGCACTTTGTATGAGTGAATTAAAGCAAGGTAGACGCTATATCCTACTCATGAATGGAATCACATATAATGCTCAAGTATTAACAGAACTAATTAATAACTTTCCAAGTGTTTCCTCGGCGCAAGAGTATATGAATACAAAAAGATCTTTAGTTCTTCAAAATCCAAAAAGAACAATCTCTGAAATATATGGAACGACTAAGAACGAACAAGGTACGGCACAATACTATACGCCTGCACTTGGTAAGCTTACGGTACTTGAGCTCAATAATGGATTAAGTACATATAAAGATCCAAGAAATGGTCAACTTACATGCAATTAACACTCAAGGGAGATGCCTCACAAAAGAGTTGGTCCCTAGAGGTCAACGAGTCAGAACTTGAGCTAACTGTTCTTGAATTCCTAAGAAAACATAACATACCTGTTGCATCTAGTTGTGATGGTGAAGAAGTATGTAGACTCTGCCTAATTAATGAAGATCAATTGGCATGTGGCCTACTAGTAAAAGATATCATTCAAAAGTATAATTCTAATATTACTATTTCATATTTATAAACTTATATAAAAAAGGAAAAACTATGCGTTACTTATCATTCGATATTGAAGCTACTGGACTTGAAGAAAAAGATTTAATCATCGAATTTGCAATGGTTCCCTTTTGTGCAAAAACAAAAACAATTAATAAAGAACTTCAAAAACATTTTTATATAAAATGCCCAAGCTTTGAAGAGTTAAAGCCAAATCTAAACCAATGGGTTATTGATCATAATAAAGAACTTATTGAAAAGGCCCACTCTGAAGGCGTTGCAATTGAAGACTTCAAACAAGAGCTTATTAAATATTTTGAATCACCAGAAGTTAAAGAATACTTTGGAAATAAAAAAATCACACTATTTGGAAAATCGATGAGTGCGATTGATCTTCCTTTTATGACAAGAGATCTTGGCTGGGATTTTATGAGAACTTACTTTGAGCACCGTCAACTTGATCTTTCATGTATTGCCTACGGACTCATTGATATGGACATCATACCAGCAGAATGTGAGTCAGGCTCAAAACTTATGAAGTTTTTAAATATGGGTGATGTTGCTCACACGGCACTTGAAGATGCTGTTAACACTGCTCTAATGTACTTTAAGTTATTAGACCTAGTGCTTGTGAAAAAACTCTAGAGGGTCAAAGGCCTTAGAGTCATGTCGAATTTCGAAGTGTAAGTGGTCACCAGTTGATTTACCAGTATTTCCTACTGAAGCAATAACTTGGCCACGAGCAACTTTTTGTCCCTTTCTCGTATAATTCTTATGTGCATGAGCATAGACAGTGAAGAATCCACCAATATGAGAAACGACTGTGATATTACCGTAACCTGACTTCCTACCACTATAAACAACGACACCAGAATCGGCCGAAACGATATATGTCCCTTTACGGGCAGCAATATCAATACCTTCATGAGGTCTGCCCCAGCGATGCCCATAACCTGAAGTTACACGATTAGATGATGGCACAGGCCAAAGGAAGCGAGAGCTTTGACGAAGCTTTTGATAGTTAATAGAAGAAATAGATCGTCCTTCAACACGATTATATAAAATACCATTCTTATAAGGTAGAAAGATCGTATCACCTTTTTTAAAGGCAGCACCTTTATTAAACTCTTCGATTTGCCACTCAGGGATACTAAAAATCTCTGCTAATTTCTTAGCATTATAATTATCCGTTAACTTAATATAGCGCCCATTTTTAAGGGTCGTACAACTAAGTAGCGACATTAATGTTATAAGAAATAGCAATGACTTCTTCATTCGTCCTCATTCGTTTAATTTTCAAATGAGGACAAAAATGATCAATTATTTCAAATTATTTGGAAATTTTTGCCGCCCATTCATGGAATACATCGGACGAAAAATTCAAAAGGTTTAGGAAAGAAAACGAAATATTTCCGTTCATTATGGCATGGTGATCAGATGTCGTGTCTGGATCGATTTCTAAAGGAGATCCACCAATCCAAAAATACTGACGGCCCATTTGATCTACCCTTTCATAGACTTCTTCACTGTATCTTCTCATCTGAGGTGTTGTCCAAACGATCTCTCCAACCTCATTGGCCGACACATTTGGTACATTAATATTCAACAGTGAGCACTCAGGCATTGCAAGCAATGCTTCAGACTTCTTTTCAACGAGCTCTCTAACGACTCCAGCGGCCGTCTGAAAGTGCCTAACATCATCAGATGATCTCATAACAGTAGAAACAGCAATGGCCCTTATTCCTTGAAATACGGCCTGTCTTGCAGCACCAACTGTTCCAGAATAATAGATATCTTGTCCAAGGTTGGCCCCGTGATTGATTCCAGAAATAACCAAATCTGGCCTAAAGTCTAAAACAGAGTTTATTCCAATTAATACACTATCGGCCGGATAGCCATTACAACTAAAAGTGTAATCATTAATTTTTTCTACGCGAATTGGGTCATGAAGAGTTAAGGCCTGAGATGTAGCAGAGCGCTCTTTATCAGGAGCGACAATTGCAACATTGGCGATATCTTTTAGACTTTCATAAAGACACTGAATTCCTTCAGCAGAGTATCCATCATCATTTGAGAGTAAAATATTCATAGATTACTTATTAATCAAAAGCTATTAAATAGCAAGGGCCTTTATCGTAGCACCAAAGTATTCTGATAACTTAGGAACATCAATATTTCGATAACAGCGTTCAACTTGAGATGAGATTTCAAACTTAATATAGTCAGGATCTAGTTGCTCAATAATTCCAATTGAAAGATTTGAATCCCAGTTTAGTTTCATACCTAATTCAAACTTCTCATTCTTAGAAGACATAACCTTTGTATAAAAATTAACAATGAAGCTATTTAATTGTCCCTGCTGCGCCATCTGATGAATATCATCATATAGGAAAACGACACTTTGACATAAGTGAGACTGAATTTTTTCGTAAACTTGTGAGTCAGAGATATCAAAAATTATAGAAAAAGGTTTACCAGATCTTTCCAACTCTTCTTTAGTGTGAAGTCCACTAGTACCATAGTTAATTCTGATATTTGGATGAATTTTTGCAACTTGTTCGATAATTGAATCCACTACAAATGGAGCATCATTTTCAAAATGTAGTTCAATAATATCTTCAAGCTTTAGAAGTGATTCTTTTAAAAGTTCTTCAATGACATAACCTTGGATAAAATTAAAACTCCTAGGTCTAAAATCAAAACCATAGGCCCCTTTTGCCATTTCATTGGCAAATTTAAATCCTCTTTTGTCGTATATACCTTCTAGTACAAATCTCATCCTAATAATTCTACATTAAAAACTTATTCATTGCTTCAAAGAGGATATTATTGCATGAGGTACCAACTGATTCAGGATGAAACTGCATCGTAAAAAAGAAGTTCGGGCGGTATGCCATTAATAATTCATCGTTATTGTCGAAAATGAATTGAGTCAGACTCTCCTTATTACCAGACTTATACTCTCCACTATCAATTTCTACTTTTAAAGAATTATAGCGCTGAAGCTTGGCATGAATTAGCTCAGTCCTATCTTCTCGATTAAAACAATCAAATAGATCCTCATCTTCTTCAAGCTTCATCGTAATGGCCTGACCATGCATTGGCCTAGAGCTTCTCACAACTCGAAGTTCATCAAAAATATTAAGAACTAATTGATGACCAAGACATATCCCTATGATCCGCTTGGCCTTTGAAAGTTCATCTTTAAAGTTGACACCAACACTTACAAAGGATTTTAAATATTCCTCTGGGTGGCCAGGGCCTGGCCCTAAAACGACTAGTTGATTTTCTAGGAGGTCTGAAATATTGCTTTTAGAAAGATTTCGAAAGTTTACGATATCAATATGAAAATCAAACTGATCAAAATAAGAGAGAATATTATTTGTAAAACTATCTTCAAAGTCGATAAAGACTAGTCTCACAAAGTTACCCCAAAGACTGAATCAAAATTCTTAGCATTGTAGTTAATTAAAATCTTCAATGAGATTGATTGATCAAGATTTAATTTATTATTAACAAACTCATCCTTTTGACGATATTCAATATCAAATACCCAACAATTATTAAGTGGATTGTAACGAGTTCCAAGATAAGATTCATATACCCTTTCTAATTCGAAGTCATAGTAATAACCAGTTCTAAATGAAAAGATATCATTTAATTCAAAATCAACATCAATAGTAAAATAACGTCGATCTTCAGAGAAAGAGTCGTAGTTGAAGCCTAGTTCATATTGAAATCTTTTCAAATCATGCTTCATTGTCAATGAAGTAATATGCTTACTTTCTGTATGGAAATAATACTCTGACAAATTAAGCGAAAAGTTATTAAAGTTAAGACCACTTAAAATTGCAAGCCTTGTCAGCCTATCATCAGTATCAATCGTTGACTCTTCATTATCTTCTAGGATTAAACCTTGAGAGATATTGAAATAAGCAATTTTGGAATATTCATAATTATCAAGTTGATAATTAAAATTCTTAAACATCTGATAATTAGGCTTAGGAGTTTTCTTTAAAATATTATTGTTAAACACTAATTCAATCGTATTTGATTCAGGTAAATCAGTACGAGTCGATACATCTTGAAGTGTATTATTTCGACCTCTAATAATATCTCTTTCATCAAAACGCCCATTGTCTTCAAGAAGAGCGAATTGATCCCCTAGTCTCTTATTTCCACGATATTTTTGAGCATTGTAATAAAAATGGTTCACACCGAATTTTAAACTATGTTTATACGAAGAACGATAAAGCTTTCTTACGTCTAATTCTTCTTTTTCTGTACGTGGAATTTTAGCAATTAAGTTTCTTTCCTCATCTTCGATTAAAACAGGCTTGATAATCTCTTCTTGAATATAAGCACGTCCATAAATTTTTTCGATATCGACCCACATTGAAGTATTAACATAGTTCCCATACTTATAACCGTTTTGCTTCTCAAGTTTCTCTGTAGGAAGTACATAGTATTGAGCATCGAGACCCGATTCCATTTTTATATTAATATGAGAGATCGGCCTTAAAACAAACTCTAAGGAAGGGTTATAGTCAAAACGCTGAATATTTCTATAATAGAGATTTTCGTTAACAACATCTTGTTTAAAGTAATCAAACTTTAGATTTTGATAAAAGTTTATTTTTGATAGAACACCTTTCGAATTAAAAATATTAAAAGGTCTATGTCCTAATCCTAGTCTCACAGTATTTTGTACATAATCAGTATCGAAACCTTCGGGATCACTGAAGATACTATTGCTCATAAAACTAGAGTATAAGTTTGCGATAACTGAATCACCCATATAATCAGTAGAAATACGAGAGCCTTTCTCACTACCCATATAGATATTTTTTTCGAAGTACTCCTCATAATCACTTTGAATATCAAGATCTGTTAAATAAGTAGAGTTTGCCCAAAATGATAATTTATTATTTGGATGATAAAAATAGTTAAACTTGTACGCCCCCCTAATCTCATCTTTGCCACTTGGTTCAAGATCGAGCTTACCTGGCTGCCAAATTTTATCGTTTACAGTTTTCCCATCAAATTCGATATTAGAATATTTACCAAGAGAGTTACGATACTCAAGAGCTAGACCATTTCCACGCTTACCAAAAACAGTCGGTGAAAAAGTAGCATCACTATTATCATTAATTGCCCAATAAATTGGTTGCTTAAAGTAGAAGCCCTCATCAAAATCAAGACCGATCGTTGGAAAAAGGAGCCCTGACTCTCTAACCTTTCTAATAGGTAGTGAAACATATGGGATATAAACAATGATCACACCATTAATCTTAACAAATGCATGCTTTAGACTAATATAATCATCAGGCACAACTGTGACTTCTTGCCCTTGAATACTCCAAGACTCAGGACAATCTTTACATGTTGTAAACTCCGCCTCAATCGCTTTAAAAACTCCACTATCATGACGAACAATTTCCTTACCTCTTAGGACAAAGTTTTCATCAACTAGTTTTGCATTTTGTACCGAAAACTCGGCCTTTTGAAGAGAGTATGAAATCTGTGTTCCATAAAGATTAAATTTGGCACCGGCGTAGCGAACATTTCCCCAAATCTTACCAATTTTCGTCGCAAGAGAGATGCTGGCCTTTTCACCATAGATTGTATCTGTACCAAGCTTGATAATAACATTGCCGTGAGCTTCATAAGAGTTATCACTACTTTTACGATAGGCTTTATCAGAAAGAATTTGGACTTCATCATTTTCTCCAAAAGCTAAAACTTTTGGAGTATCTGCGTAGATATTATTTTGAATACTTAGTACGAAGATACTTTTGCATACAAGCGATAAAGTAATAAGAGCCCACAACAAGAAGTTTGTTGGAACCAGATCTAAGTGATTCGATATTTGATTGTTTTTCTGTGTCAATTTCCTCATTAGTACTTAATATTGTATCGAGAAAATCGTGTATTTCATACACTTTTGTGCCAGTCTTTAAGTTTTGTTGAAGTGTTTCCTTACTTAATGCTCTCTCGTGCTGAAAGCTTAAAATATTCACTGATTTAATAATACAAGGATAAGTATTATAGAGCTTAATCGTACTACTAATTTGATCTTCACGACCTGTGGAGAAACTCATCAGTACATCAAATGACTCTTTGCCCTGACAATCTGAAATACTTTTTAAAAGTACTTTATGGCCTAATTGGTTATGAGCTCCAACAAAAACAAACTCCCTATCTCCAACCAGCATACTATCCCAACGTCCAGGAGTAAGAGGCCACTCAATTTTCTTCAACGAATCCTTATCAAGACTCTGCTGAGTTGATTCTTCAAATAGCGCAACGGCCATCTGCCTATTTCTTTCAAAATATGGTAAATCACTTTGTTTAGATACAGAAGTTAAAGTGATATCATCGCGCTCACACCACTGAGAAAGAATATCTTTTAGAAATGTCTGCTCAATATTTTCAAAAAGTTTTCCACCAAAACGAGTGATTCCATATTTTTCAAATAAAATCTCTTTTAATGTGTTACCTAAAATTTCTGTATGATCTAATCCAATTGATGTAATAGCAGCAATTGGCCTTGTGAAGATATTTGTTGCATCAAAGCGCCCGCCTAAGCCTACCTCAAGAATGACAAAGTCAGTTTCATGCTTAAGTGCAAATTTAATGAAAAGAACAAATAGTGCTTCATAAAAAGAGAGCTTTAAACTTTTGATGACTTCTTCATTCTCATCTAATAATTCTGTTAGCTCTTCAATCGAAATATTCTTTTCATTCAATTTAAAGCGCTCAGTGATTGATAAAACATGCGGAGAAGTCCAAAGACAACTTGTAAACCCTGCACGTTCATATAAGTAACTTAAGCTATGGGAAGTTTCACCTTTCCCATTAGTACCACCTACGATAATAACCTTAGACCTTGCTTCAATAACGCGTCTGTCTTGAGAAAGAAAATCTCTGATATGATCTAACTTAGGTCTAAAACTCTCCTTTCCACATAAAAGTGTAAGACGTTTTAGAAATGACTCTTCAAGTTTTTGACTTTGGAAATTATCTGTATTTTTCACGGCAAGAGATATCTCACGAAAAGAAATTTTTGACTATAAAAATCTATTAAAATTGATAGCTCTTATTCTCAGAACCAATAATATTAATTCGTCCATGAGTATTAATTTTTTCAATTTCTTTCGTTAACTGGTCTAAGTAATTTGGCTTTAGATGCCCTAAGTAAATTGGAATATCTTTAGGCATCTTTGCGATCTCAAGCCCCATCGTCTGCGCAGTATGGTGACGACTATCCTTGGCCAACTGATCATAAGAATTAGGGAAACTAACCTCAGAAAAGATTGCTTTAATATTCTTGATTGTTTTGGCCTTTTGCCAGATTGCATCTGTAGGCCCGGTGTCTTGTGTAAAGATGATTGCACAATCACCTTTTTCGATAATAAAGCCAAGAGAGCCTGCAAAGTGATTCACTTTAATTGCGTGAACTGTATACTCTCCAATTTTCTTTGTTTCACCATTTTCAATATTTGAAAACTTAAGAGTTGGATCATCTTTAGTTGGAAGCTTAGTAAAATCCGGCCAAATTTCATCATTTAAAAGATGCTTTTGAATACTTGTTTGAACTTCGTTAGATGTCCAAATATAAAATGGGTCACCTTTTAAACCAAAACAATTATCGGCCAAAAATGCTAAGTCAGAAATATGATCAAGATGAGAGTGTGAGATAAGAATATTATCTATATTTATCTGTTCTTTTACACTGATACCTGTTGCAACAGATCCTGCATCAATTAATAATTTATCATCCACCAAGTACGATGTGGCCCGACACTGTGGTGAGACCCCACCGTGGCCTCCAATGACTTTAACGATCATTCTAACTCCAATTTATTTAATTTTAACTTGGATTAGAAATTTTTACTAGTAATAAGATACTGAAAAAATAGGTTTATTTAGAAGTAAGCTCTTGATAAATCTCTTGTGTTTTTCGATTTGTAATCTTTGAAAGAAGTTTTGCAAGGTTTTTCGGCGTTTGCTTACCGAGATAATTTTGGGCCAACTTTTCAAATTCTTCATTAGATGCTGTTGCTCCAGATTCTAGCTTAGGCCATGATACAACCAAAACAAACTCACCTTTTGCATTAACCAAATCAGTTTTAAATTCTTGTGCTTTAAAGCGTATACACTCTTCAAACTTCTTCGTTAATTCGCGACAAACGCTTACCTGCGCTTCTGGAAATTCTTGTGACAATTGCTCTAGTGTCCCATGAATACGATGTGGTGATTCGAAGAATAAAGATGTTACATTTGTCTGATATGCTTGTTGGAATTTTGCCGAAATCTCACCTTTTTTTCGTGGAAGAAATCCATAAAAACAGAATGGATTTGGTGCCATTCCACTTAACTCAAGTGCAACAGTAACTGCACTAGGCCCTGCTACTGATGTAACCTCACCGCCTTCATTAATGAGCTCTTTCACTAGAATATGCCCTGGATCAGAAATGATAGGACTTCCAGCATCAGAGACAAGAATTGGGTGTTGTGCCGATCTGATTAAATCAAGAAAATACTTAAGACGATCCTGTGAATGATCATTAAATGAGACAACTTTTAAATCTGAACGCTCTATTTCTAATTTTGATAAGAGTGAGCGAAAAACACGAGTATCCTCGGCCAAAACGAGATCACAACTCACAAATGCCTGACGCATATTCTCAGTTATATCTCCAAGGTTTCCTATTGGTGTTGTTACTAGAGTCAGTTTCAAAGTTAGTCCTAATATTTAATGATTCCCCTTATTTATAACTTACATAAGAAATAACTTCCATCTAAAATCTTAATACGCAATGCGTTACAATAATTATTAGATGCTGTTATTTTGTAGAAGAAGGAGTTTAAATGACAATGCAAGCAAGAGTACGTACAGATTCAACAGGAAATATCACTGTCCATATCGAAGGTGGAATGGATTATGAAAATATCATTCCTCTTAAGCAAGAGTTAGCTACAATCACTAACACTCACCCTACTTCATTAATCACTCTTGACCTGACGGCCCTTAACTTTGTTGGCTCTTCAGGAATTGGTGTATTCGTTGATACAATCAAAGCATTAAATAAAAGACGTGATCAAGTTAGACTTTCAAATGTTGCGCCAGAGTTTTTAAAAGTTTTCAAAATCTATAACTTTGATGCAATGGATATTCTAATTAACGAATTCGAAACTGACGATACAGAGCTTTCACAATTCTACGGTCAGAGAAAACGTACTTTTCAGAACTGATAATTTAAAAGATTCACATAAAAATCTTGGCCTGGGCGCTCTTGTTTAAAACCAATTTCGGCCGGGCCTTCTAAAGAGAAGCCATCCTGATTAATTGATCCCTGGTAATTATAACCACCACCCTGGTAGCGAGAATCTTGATAAGGGCTATCATTTGTATCTGGATAATAATAATTTTCTTGGCTAGGCTGCATACGATCATTCTTTCTGTACTCATGGCTTCCTACAATATACCCACCAAAAATTAATCCAGCATAAAGACCAAGAGATGCACCAATTGCAACTGAGCGTCCCGAAGAACCAAATGCCATGGCAGCAGTACCGAGCAGAGCTCCTCCAACGGTTCCATATCCTGCATTTAAAGCGACGATTTTCACACGAGGATCCATATCTGCTTTTGCTTGGAAGCTAGTAAAAGTTGTTGAAATAAAAAGAGTAATTAAGAATAATTTTTTAACCATATGAAAATTGTAAAAGAAGGCCTCGTTCGATGCAAGGTAAATGTTGTTCAAACTAGCGACACTGTGCACGATATTTCAAAATAAGAAGAGATAAAATGAGCACTATTTAATAACCTCAACCTTTGAGACTCTGACATAAAACCGCTCGATTTAACTTCAAACAGCTTAATGAGAAACTCTCCATTTAGCTTATAAATACCTGCTATATCGACTTGCCCACAACCATGCCTACGAAGCATTGTCGAACAAACCAAAAGAGGAACAGATTCAGAGTGAACAAGTCGAGACTTTCTAAGTTCTAATGAACTTCCTTTAGCTATTTTCCTGAGTGACAAATTCTTTTACCCCTTTGAATGATTTTCGATGAATCGGGGTGATACCATAATCTTCTATGGCCTTGCGATGGACGGCCGTTGGATAACCAGCATTTTTTTCAAATCCGTAATGAGGATATTTTTTCGCCTCTCTTATCATAAGGTGGTCACGACACACTTTTGCAATGATTGAAGCAAGTCCAATGAGT
Organism: Halobacteriovorax sp. RT-2-4; assembly: GCF_047085445.1. Lineage (NCBI taxonomy): Bacteria > Pseudomonadati > Bdellovibrionota > Bacteriovoracia > Bacteriovoracales > Halobacteriovoraceae > Halobacteriovorax > Halobacteriovorax sp. RT-2-4. The sequence continues at coordinate 5,134 of NZ_JBKIXY010000001.1, read as the reverse complement.
GATGATTTTGAGTCACCCTTAATAATCGGATGAATATCGTTAATTTTTTTTGAAGAGAATGGAAACTTTCCATCAACAAGAACGACTGAACTTGAATCGCAAAGAAGATTATGACAGCTTTTTTTCATTCCAAATAAACTCGCCTGAAAGATATTGAGTTCATCAATTTTTTTTGGCGCAACTTTCTCAACACTGTATTGAAATAGTTCATGTTCATTGAATTTTGAAAACTTCTCTACCCCCAATTCTTTGAGAATACTCTCCATTTTTTTAAGTGTTAATTTTTTAGAATCTGTCACACCAACTGAATCTAGCCTTTCGACGAGAGACTTCAAGTTATCAATTGATACCTTTACAGCACAGGTTACAACAGGGCCTGCAAGAGGTCCTCTACCTACTTCATCTGTTGCTAAGATAAATTTATGGTTATCGACAAACTGTGATTCAAACATTTTTGACCCTAAAATAAAAAAAGCCCCTATTTCTAGGGGCCCTTCTATGACTTAAATAGTTTTGATTATTTTCTATCGTAGTCAATTGCGATACGAGCAGATTTACCTGAACGATCTCTTAGGTAGTAAAGTTTCGATCTTCTAGATTTACCTCTTTGAACGATCTCAATCTTTTCTACGTTTGGTGAATGGAATGGGAATACCCTTTCAACACCAATTCCAGAAGAAACTTTTCTAACTCTGAAGTGACCAGTAAGTTTTCCAGCTTCTTTCATTGCAATAACTACACCTTGGAAAATCTGAATACGAGATTTTTGACCTTCAGTGATTCTTGCGTGAACAGCAACTGTATCCCCAGTTTTAAATGTTGGGAATGATTCTACGTTTGTGTTCTTGTAATTTTCATTTACAACGTCTACTAAATTCATTACGAACTCCTACTTTAACGTCTTGAACTTCTCAGAGGACCAACACCGTGTTGTTCTTAAGTAAGTTCTATTTCATGGTCTCAGAGGCACTATTCAGTCGATCTAAATAGATGGCAACTGCCGAGCGAACAGACAAGTGATTATACCCATCAGCACTTCCACCAAAAATTGGCTCAAGCGCAAAATGTGCCCGTTCGAGTACTTGTGCATGAAGACCCCATCCTGTACCAAATAACAGGAAGATAGGCTTTTTGTCAAGGCGCGCATTATTGATCAGGTCAGTTTCTACACCGTTATTTGATTCAAAATTTGCTCCAGTAACACAGACCAAAGGATCAACACCTTCTATCTCTTTGATTTTATTGATTCCCTCTTCCACAGAGTTTACTAGGCGTGCAATGGCAAGTGCATCTTGGCGATCAGGATTATAAGCTCCTGCATCATCTTCTTCCCAGTGTCCTAGGATTCTATTAACTAACTTATGTTGGGCCTCTAGTGGCGTTACAATAAAGTAGTTCTTAATCCCAAAAGTACGACAACTTCTTGCGATGTCGTGTATATCAAGATTCGTTACTGAAGTCGTAACAATATCATCTCTTTTATTTTTAATTGGGTGGTGTACTAAGCCTAGATAAATATTATCTTTCATCTTTGGTATATCCTTAATCTTTATTTCTCATATAGGCTTTATACAAATCTGGCCTATACTTCTTTGTATATTCTAGTTTTTTACTGTGATTGAACTCATCAATCAACTTATGATTTCCCTCGAGTAAAACGTCGGGAACTTTTATGCCATTAAACTCAGAAGGCCTTGTATAAACAGGACCTTCAATAAGTCCATCTTCAAAAGAATCAAGAATTGCGCTATCTTCATTTCCAAGAGCTTTAGGCAAAAACCTCATCATAGCATCAACAATAGTCATGACGGCCAACTCTCCACCAGATAACACATAATCTCCAAGAGAAATTATTTTAGTTACATACTGAGAAATGAAGCGCTCATCAATCCCTTCATATCGCCCACAAATAAAAACATACTGCTTATTATTTTGTTGAAAGTCTTTGGCTAACAACTTGGCTTCCTCGTTATTAAAAACATCACCACGAGGAGAAGTATAAATAATCTCTAACTGAGACTTATCAAGAGATTCTGTCTCTAGGATATGATTAATTCCACGCTCTAAAACATCTGCGCGAATAACCATTCCAGGCCCTCCCCCATACGGAGCTCCATCAACACCTTTAAAACTCTTTGGTGAAAAGTCTCCAAGGTAGAGAGGGTTAAACTCAACTTCACTACCTAAGAACTTACCAATGACTCCACTATCTTTAAAGGCAGTGAAAAATTGTGGAAATAATGTAAGGACCCAAACTTTCTTCATTTACATTAGATGTGGAATATAACATTCCACACGATTCTCTTCTAAATTAACTAATTTAACAAAATGATCAACAAATGGGATATCCACAAATTTGCCACCTACTTTTGTCACTAGAACAATGTGAGCTCCATTATCAAAGTACTTATCAACTTTACCCACTACCGCTTCTTTTTCTAAGTCATAAACATCAAGACCGACAATATCAGACATGTAAAACTCGTCCTCATCTTCAATATCAGGAAAAATATCTCGACTTACGTAGATTTCAAAAGGAAGCATATCTTCTGTAATATTACGATTATCAACACCACTTAAATATGCGATGACTTTATTACCAAAAGAAATTGTTTTAATCTCCTTCTCTTCGCCATCTTTACTTATTTTACTTCCGCTTAAAGGCATAGCTATAAAAGTTGAGCCATTTTCAAGGACACTATTCACTTTATTTTCAAGATTAAAAACAAAAGCACCTTTAATTCCATGAGGCCTAGTTGCCGTACCAAGTAAAACCATATTTTCTAAATTTTTCTTCATGCTGCCTTATACCATGCTCTCTTCATTAAATCATCATTATATTTTTCAGGTATTTAACTTGCCAATTTTGTAACCTCTCGTTTTAATATTTATATTAGATTATTTATTCATGGAGAGAATTATGAAAAAACTAATGACAGTTGCAGCTACGCTAGTTGCAATTCCAGCAATCGCGGCGACAGCAACAATTGATGCGCCAACAATTTACGGAAAATTAAACAGAGTTGCACTTTACACTGACAACGAAAACTCAAACAGAACTTCTTTTTCTGGCTTTGTAGACGTTGATTCTTCTGAGTCTAGACTAGGAGCTACAGGAAAATGGGGAACAGAAGGAATTGAAGGTACTTACGTACTTGAAATGGGCCTTAACTCAAGTAAATCAAACTCTGGTAATGATTACAGAATCAGAATGCGTCAAGCTGCAGTTGGAGCAAAGACTTCTTTTGGTACATTCAAGATGGGTCAAACATATACTCCACTTGATTATGTAATGCTAAAATCAGATCCACTAAGCTCAACAGTAGCTTCAATGGCCGGTTCTGATACTAGTGCTAGAATTGATGGAGCAGCATCAGGTGGTCTTGGTTTTAGATACCGTGCAAGAACAGACATGTTCTCTTACGAAACACCAAGTATGGGTGGTCTTACAATCGCTCTTTCAACAGATCGTGGAAATGGAAATGATAACGACCCAACAGCTAACTACGGCGATACACACTACTCAGGTCTAGTAAGATACCAAAGAAAAATGGATAAGGTAGATCTAGACGTTTACGCTGGTTATGACCAATGGGCAAGTGCTTCAACTGAAGATAGCAACTACACTCTAGCAGGTGTAAATCTTGGACTAGGAAGCTTCAAAATCAACCTTGGTTACAGTATCGAAAACAACGACACGACAGTAGCTGATAGCGAAATTAATCGTATTCTTGCTGGTATCACTTATATGCTAAATAAGAATGTTTTCTCTGTTACTTACCAAAATCGTGATGAGAAAGATCTTAATAATGACTACACTCAAATTGCAGCTCACTACAGATATATGCTTAATAAGAATATTGACTTCAATATCACTTACCTAACATATGAAGTTGATACTGGTGCAACACAAAATGATGCATCAATGGCAGCAGCTGGTGTTCAATTAAAATTCTAATTTTAATTATTAGCTAAATACTTTAAGGCCCACGCAAAGTGGGCCTTTCTTTTTCACAAAAAATCACTATAATAACCACATGAAATTAGATCAAATTAAATCAATCGCTATTATGCGAACATCTGCCCTTGGGGACATTATTTGGACACTTCCAATGCTTAATCGCATTCGCAAGGCCCTTCCAAAAGCTAAGATATATTTTATAACGAGCAATACCTTTGCCCCTTTAATCGAAGGAATTGAGGATATTGAACTTATAAGAATTGATAAGCCAAAGAAGTTAAAAGACTACTTTAAATTAAAAAGTGTATTTGCCCCTTACAACTTTGATGTACTTCTATGTACACAGGCAAACCTTAGAATTAATTTTATCTACCCATTTATAAAAGCTAAGAGAAAAATTGGCTTTGACTCAAAAAGAGGACGTGATCTACAAAAAATATTCATCAATGAATCAATCCCTTTCAAGAAGGAGCATTCTGTAGACGCTTTTTTAGGCTTCGCTGATTACTTAGGAATCAATTCAAACGAAATCGAATTCAACTTACCTTTTACGACTGAAGAAGTTTCACAACTTCCTCCAAAAGACTTTATCGTTATACATCCAAAAGCTTCTTCACTTCAAAGAACTTGGTCTACAAAGCGCTACATCGAGCTTTCAAACAAAATAAAAGAGCTACACAATATACCAATTGTACTAACTGGAATTCCAAGCGATAAAGATATATGTGATTCTATTGAACAAGAATCACAGGCCGATATCATAAATCTATGTGGAAAAACATCTCTTAATGGACTTAAGAATGTCTTTTTAAAAGCTAGAATGGTGATTGCTCCAGACTCTGGACCTGCCCATATGGCAGCAGCGCTAAATACACCGGTAATAGGTTTATATACGGCCGTACCTCCAGAATACACTGGACCATTCGGTCAAATAGAAAACTGTATTAATGCCTATCCTAGGGCCTTAGAACACTACTTTCATAAAACAGAGAACGATGTCCCTTGGCGCTTTCGTATAAAAGAAGACGATATGATGAATCTTATTACTGTTGAGGAAGTACTTGAAAAGGTAAATTCAATCTTGAAGTAGTGTGACTTATTTTTTTTACCCACAAACAAAAAAAGCCAGATCATTGATCTGGCTTTTTATATAGAAGGTGCATCTTCCTAGTC